>JABFSP010000103.1 GCA_013140565.1 Ignavibacteria bacterium | reverse complement strand
ACTTTCATTTAGATTACATAATAATTAATTTTGTTTAAATAATAAGCCTGGAAACAATAATTGTGAAACCATCATCATCAAAAAGTAAAAATCCGAAAAGAAAACAAGAAACTTCTTCCAATTTCACCAGGAACGAAAGAAAAAATCGTTTTTCAGCCATTTCGGGATATGTTTTGACTGGGTTGCTCATTGTGCTGGTTGGAATACTTGCCACTTCAAAACTATTCATAGATGATGATGTATTCTGGCATCTTGCAACCGGAAGGTATATCGCCGGTTCCGGGTTTTCGATCCCTGCCTACGATCTGTTTGGATTTGTAACTGCCGGGACCTACTGGATTCCGTTTGAATGGGGATGGGATGTATTGACATATTACCTTTACAATATGGGTGATTACCTGATGCTTTCAATACTAAGGTTCATATTAGTATTGGGAATATTTGCTTTTCTTTATTTATCCGCAAAACGGGCTAAGTTACCTATAAGTATTTATGCCATACTGGCGGTTATCCTTGCGTTCGGAATGCTTGTTCGCTTCAGTGTCCGCCCGCACCTTGTAACTTACGCTTTTCTAATGCTGCTGTTATTCCTGTTATATTCATTTTACCATTACAAAAAAAATATTAAAATATTGTACATTTTGCCGGTCATATTCCTGATTTGGGCAAATATGCACATGGGTGTATTGCTTGGTGCGGGAATATTTTTTCTTTTTGTGATCACTATTTCCGCAAATTATTATTTTGCTAAGGGTAAGAATCATGAATATAATTTTTCCTCATCAGATCTGAAAACGCTGCTGATAATATTTTTACTCAGTATTACAGCGCTTTTACTTAATCCGCATTTTGTACAGACCTATCAGTATGCAATATCGCATTCGCAAATGGATTCACTTGATGATATCCAGGAATGGAAATCACCCTTTGATGCAAAGTTCGCTTCATTCTATTACATAAAAATTTATTACTTTTATTTATTGCTTGCCTTACCGGTGCTGTATTACTCTTTCAGAAAAAAAGATCTTTTTACAGCATTGCTTGCAGTTTCTATGGCGGTGTATTCAACGCAGTCGCTGCGCTTTATATATGATTATATGATAGTCTTAACCATACCGGCTGTAATTTCATTGGGGTGGCTGGTAAATCTAAACATTCGAAATTTAGCCGGCAGACTGCTTGGCAGCGTGTATTTAAATATTGCGCTTATTATCATAACCGCTTACCTGGTGGTGAATACATATAACAATTCCATTTATAAAGAGCAGCTCGGTAACAGGTTCCGTGAAACCGGAACGGGGATAAATGAAGATTTTTACCCGGTACAGCTGGCTGAATTTATGAAAAAAGAAAAAATTACGGAGCTTGGCTCAAATCCTTTCAATAACCTGCGCATGGGCGGATTTTTCATCTGGAACTTTCCCGGGAAAAGAAATTTTATTGATAGCCGCAATCTGAACAATGAAATTATGTCAGAGTTCAAAAGTATTGACCAGCGTCATGCCGGATTTGAAGATAAACTTGATAAATATGGAATTGATTTTGTAATGTACAGTCTGCCTTATTTAACTACCAGTGCGGGAGATATAGAAAAGAACCTTATAGCTTATTTAAGCAAAAGTGAAAACTGGAAACTTATTTACTGGGATGACAAGTCATTTCTGTTCGTAAGGAATATTGAAAAATTCCGTGAAGTTATTTCAAGGAATGAATACAAATACATTAACCCTTCAAACTATATTTTCCGCAGGAGTATTATTACCGATGCATTAAAGAATGATAAGCAAAGAGCAGTTGCTGAATTACAACGCAAGAGAGCCGAAGAACCTGCAGGTCGATTGGTAAATGATATGATAGTGAAGCTTGGTTTGTAATACCATAAATGATATCCCCGCTTTTAAATCTCCCGAATTTTTCGTATTTTTGTAGTTCCAGCGAATAAAAAACCCAAAAAAACACACTAAAACAGCAGTTTTCGAGTAGAATTTAGAAAAATTAATATATTTAAAGGAGTAATATAGTAAAATGAAGAAAATTGGAATATTGTTTGGACAGGAAAATACTTTTCCCCAGGCTTTTATTGATAGAGTGAACCACAAAGCAAAGGAAGCGAATCTGGAAATTACCGCAGAGTTTGTACAGATAG
This sequence comes from Ignavibacteria bacterium, assembly GCA_013140565.1. GTDB lineage: Bacteria > Bacteroidota > Ignavibacteria > Tepidaquicellales > OLB5 > OLB5. Next base: position 10,161 of record JABFSP010000103.1, on the reverse strand, counting down.
ATAAAGTTATTCAGGGCGAGCCGTTAAAGTACCATGTTATTATAGATAGAATTTCACAGGATGTGCCATTTTACCGCGCATTTCTTAAAAATGCCGCATCAAGCGGAACCGCTGTTATCAATAATCCATTTTGGTGGAGTGCGGATGAAAAATTCTTTAATAACGCTTTAATGACAAAGATCGGTGTACCTGTTCCAAAGACAGTGATACTTCCTTCAAACCAGTTACCAACCGATACAACACACAACTCATTCCGCAATTTAACTTTCCCTTTGGATTGGGAAGGCATATTCAGCTACATCGGTTTCCCCGCATATTTTAAACCGCATGCAGGCGGCGGATGGAAGAGCGTTTATAAGGTAACAGATATAGATGAGTTCTTCAAAACGTATAATGAAACTGAACAGCTTGTAATGATGCTGCAGGAAGAAATTCAGTTTGATGAATACTACCGCTGCTACTGCCTTGATAGGCAGGATGTTTGGGTAATGCCGTATGAACCAAGGAATCCGCACCACTTGAGATACTTGAAAGATACAACCGTTGCACCTGAAAAGAACAAAATGCTTACTGATGTTGTGCTTAAAATTAACCGCGCGCTTGGATATGATTTTAATACTGTTGAGCTTGCATTAAGGGATGGCATTCCGTATGCTATCGATTTCTGCAATCCTGCGCCTGATGCTGATGTTCATTCAGTTGGGGAAGCCAACTTTGAGTGGATAGTTGAAGCTGCCGCGAATATGGCGATCCGCAGGGCAATGGAGCACAGAGAAGGACTGAATAACTTGACATGGGGTGATTTTATTTATTCATCAGCTAACAATGAACCGCTTGTTGAAGGTGCATATGACTCTTCCTTAAAAAAAAAGCCCAAAAGTAAATTAGGCGTTAAGAAGTCAGCGAAGAAGTCCGCAGCGAATGATGGTGATACAGATGGTGAAGTTAAGGCTGAGAAGAAACAAAAGAAGATAAAAGCTGCGTAAAGATTGACCTCACCCCCATCACGCCTTCGGCGTGATTTCCCCTCTCCAAAGGAGAGGGGAAAGTGGAACACAGATTTAGGTTCAAGTTATTAGTACTGGACTAAACAGAAAAAAAATAAAAGGTACTATCTAAAATGGAGATTCCCACTTCCGTGGGAATGATGACACCATATATTGCATTATTAATCTTTAATATATAGATTGTAATTCAACATTATAAAAACTATGGATAAGCATATTTTTACACTTGGTATTGAAGAAGAGTTCATGCTGGTAGATCCTGAAACCAGGGGACTTGTATCACACATGCAGCAAATTGTTGATTCAGGTAAAGTACTGTTAAAAGAGCAGATAAAGCCTGAAATGCACGCTTCGGTTGTGGAAGTAGGTACCAAAATATGCCGTGATATCCATGAGGCGCGCGAGGAAGTTACCGGACTTCGTTCTAATCTTGCTGCGCTTGCAAAAGAAGCGGGATTCCGGATTGCCGCAGCGGGAACACATCCTTTTACACACTGGAATGAAGTTACAATTACCGATCACCCGCGTTACCATGAAATAGTAAAAGAAATGCAGGAAGCCGCGCGCGCGAATCTGATTTTCGGTTTGCATGTGCATGTTGGTTTACCCAATCGCGAAGTCGGAATACAGATAATGAACGCAGTGAGGTATTTTATTCCGCACATTTTCGCGCTTTCAACAAATTCGCCATTCTGGCTTGGACGTAACACCGGATTTAAATCATACCGCGTAAAAGTTTTTGATAAATTCCCCAGAACCGGCATACCTGATTATTACGATACAGTAACAGAATTTGATAACTACGTTAACCTTTTAATTAAGACGAATTGTATAGATAACGGCAAGAAGATCTGGTATGATATCAGGCTTCACCCGTATTTTAATACTCTCGAGTTCCGTATGTGCGATATTCCGATGAGAGTCGATGAAACAATTTGCCTTGCCGCATTAATGCAGGCGGTTGTTGTAAAGCTGTACAAACTTATGAGGCAGAACTTAGGTTTCAGAATATACCGCCGTGCACTGATAAATGAAAACAAATGGCGCGCAGCCAGGTACGGCACCGAAGGCAAGTTAATAGATTTCGGTAAGCAGGAAGAGGTTGATTTCAAAATTCTTGCTATGGAGCTTATTTCATTCATTAGTGACGTGGTGGATGACTTGGGAAGCTGGGAAGAAGTGAACTACATTCTGCAAATGCTGCAGAATGGCACGGGTGCAGATAGACAGCTTGCTGTTTGGGATGGAACCGAGGAAGGCTTGAAGAAGGTAGTTGATTTCATCATTGAAGAAACGCATATAGGCTTAAAATAAAATAGGCTTAAATAAAATAGGCTTAAAATAAAAATTTTATAAAACTTAAATAATATATTTTACTTAATAGATCAGACACATACAGTTATTGATTTTGATAAAGAGCTTTCCAAAGGCGCGTATAATGCAATTGTAGTTTGTTTAAGGCTGAAGCCTGAAGAAAGAATAACCATCATAACCGATAATGAATCCCTTGAAATAGCATCATCACTTGTAGCGGAAATAAAAAAAGTCGGCTCAGAGTGCAGCCTGATGGTGATTGAAGATTACGCTTCAAGGCCGCTTAAGAACATGCCGCAGCAGATACTTGATGACCTCGCAAAAAGCCAGGTAAGTATTTTCTGCGCAATTGCGCATACGGGCGAGCTTCGCTCAAGGATTGATATGACAGAAGTTGTTGATGCCCATAAAATAAGGCATGGTCACATGGTCAACATCAATAAGCAGATAATGCTGGAAGGAATGTGCGCTGACTTTTTGAAAGTAGATGAGCTTTCACAAAAACTTATTGAAAAAGCGCGTAAAGCAAAAACTATCACTGTAAAAAACGCTGCAGGTACAAATATGGTTGGTGAGTTCTCTCAGTCGCTTAAATGGCTTAAGACCAGCGGAATAATATCAGTGGAAAAATGGGGTAACCTGCCCGGCGGCGAAATATTTACATCACCTTACAATGTAAACGGCGTATTTGTTGTTGATGGCGTGGTAGGTGACTATCTTTGCCAGAAATACGGTGATCTAAAAGATACGCCTCTATCGATCTGGATAAAGGATTCACGCATAACAAAAATGGAGTGTGTTAACAAAGAACTGCTTGAAGAGTTTACAGCATATACTATGACAGATGAAAACAGTAACCGTGTTGGAGAATTTGCCATAGGAACAAATATTGCATGTAAGCATGTAATTGGTCATATCCTGCAGGATGAAAAACTGCCGACAGTGCATATTGCTTTCGGGCATCCGTATTCAGCCCACACAGGGGCTGACTGGCAGTCAACAACGCATATTGATTGCGTTAGTGTAGAGTGCAGCATCTGGCTTGATGAAGAGCAGGTTATGAATAACGGAAAATTTTTGATCTAACTTAGCATTACATAACCAAACTTTAAAAAAATGAAAATAATTCTTAATGTCTTTTTTATTTTAGTAGTTGCTGTTTTTTGTCTGAATGGATGTTCAGAAGATAACACAACAACAGGTAACAACAATACCTCAACAAACCAGGTACCTAACAAACCGAAGAACCCATACCCTGCTGATAGCTCTGAAAACATTGATACAAACGTAATAATGGTATTATCATGGCAGTGTTCAGATCCTGATCCGAACGATACTGTGAAATACGACGTATATATCAGCAACACTCTCCCGGTGGGAAGTACACCTATTGTTACAGATCTTAATAATCCATCATATGGTTTGGGTATAGTTGCAGCCAGTACAAATTATTACTGGAAAGTTGTTGCAAAAGATAATCATGGCGGATCTGCTTCAAGTAATACCTGGCGATTTAAAACCAAGTTAAGACAATAAAGATCGTATTTATCTGTATAGTTTCAATTTATTATTTCTAACTAAAACTCAATAGTGTATTATACACAAAAAAAATGAAACGCAATATCATTTGCTTAATTTTAAGCTCAGCCCTGTTTTTAAGCTTCAACGGTTGCAAAAAAGATGATTCATCTGTAAATAATGTAGTAACTAATAATGCACCTACGATTCCTGCAAACCCCTTTCCTGCGGATAATTCAACAGGAATTGATGACAGTACTGCGATTATACTTTCATGGGAAAGTACAGACCCGGATGTAAATGATACTTTGAAATTTGATGTTTTTGTAGGAACAGTTCTGCCTCTTAGTGATATACCATTAGCCGCAAATCTAACCTCTCCCACATACAATATGGGTGTACAAACCTTTCCGGGAACAACGTTTTATTGGCAGGTAAAGGCAAAAGACAGATTTGGCGCATCATCCTCAGGAAATGTATGGAGATTTACGATCAGAACAAGACCATAAACATAATAATAACATTTGGTACCAGAGATAAGAAAAAAATACAATGCGGAATTCACACAGGAAAAGTATGAGGCTTTTGTAAAGGACCTGAATACTACCTATGATTTCCCGATTGAGTTCCGCATTGCTGAGACGCCCATTTTTATCGGCAAGGAATTCAAGAACGAGATACTGAATGCTGTTGAGGTTATTACATCTTATCTCATGAGTCCGGAGTATCAAAAGATCTCGATGAACGCCATACCTAAAGGTATGGAAATACCAAATGATCCCGGTTACCCTGCTATGATGGCAATTGATTTTGCCATCTGCAAAGATGAAGACGGTAAATTTATACCCAAGCTTATTGAACTGCAGGGGTTTTCCTCGCTGTTTTTCTACGAGCTCCTGCAGAATTATATGTTCCGTAAACACTTTATAATTGATGAACGCTACGGCGGACTTTTTAATATTCATAAGCCTGATGAATATCTGGATATCCTCAAACGGGTAGTTATAGGCGATTCGAATCCCGAAAATGTTATACTTCTTGAAATTGAACCCGACAACCAGAAAACCAGGATAGATTTTGAATGCTGTTACACATACATAGGCGTTAAGCCGGTTTGCCTGAGTGATATTACCAAAGAGGGCAAAGACCTTTACTATATGAATAACGGGAAGAAGACGAAAATAGAACGTATCTATAATAGAGTAATATTTGATGAGCTTGAAAGAAGGAAAGACCTGAAATTTAATTTCAGTTTTCAGGATGAATTAAATGTTACATGGGTTCCGCATCCAAACTGGTTTTACAGGATAAGCAAATACTCGCTTCCTTACCTTAAAAATAAATACGTCCCTGAAACGAAATTTCTGAGTGATATCGAAACTTATCCCGCTGACCTTGAAAATTATGTGCTGAAGCCGCTCTTCAGCTTCGCGGGTGTTGGCGTTGTGTTTGATGTCACAAAAGAGATACTTGACGGCATAACTGACCGCACGAATTATATTCTTCAGGAAAAAATTAATTATGAGCCTATAATTGAAACACCCGACCAGCCTGCAAAAGCGGAGCTGCGTTTGCTTTTCGTTCACAATAACGGCAAGCCGTATCTGGTTAACAATCTTGTACGCTTAAGCAAGGGCAAGATGATGGGCGTTGATTTCAATAAGGAAAAAACGTGGGTTGGTTCAAGTCTGGCTTATTTTGAGCATTTATAGATTTTGTAAAAGATTAATCAGGCAATAAGATTGAAATTATTTTTTTAATTTAGAAGATTCTTAATTTCTTGAAGATCTCTTTTGTTCTCTTGACACAAAAAGAACCAAAAAAGTCAAGACTTATGAAAATTGCCTGAAATTATTTTCGCCTTACAGGAAAATAACTCCTCGCCGGACGGCTCGTCAAACAGATTTTCCTGTGTTGATTCTGCTCAAATAATTTCCCGGACTGCCTCGGCAGTCTGTCGGCAATTTTCATGATGCCGTTTTAAAAGCATATAAAAACAAGTATTCGTCCATTTTCGAATCATAATTCGTAATTCCTGATTCTTAATTCGTAATTTTCATCCAATCCTCCACCCAAAATTTTTAAATTGTTTTTATAGTCATTGCTTAGTATTTTTGTGTTCTAAATTTTGTAAAAAACAGATAATATGAGCCGTAAATTGAAATTTTTTGCAGTTATATTGGTTTTTTGCGGTTTTATTCTCAATTCTAATGCCCAATTGCTCCCAAGTTTTGCCTTTGCAGGTGGAGTAACAGCAGGGTGGCACTTCAATCCCGTTAAAAATTTAAATACAGAGCTTAAAAACGCAGGTTTTCCTGAATTTTCAGAAAGTGGCTTTTTCACCACAGGCGGCGGCGGCTTTATAGATCTGCCAATGAAGAGCAATTTCCTGAGAATTGGCGGTTTTGGCAATGGGTTTACATCAAAGCTAACAAAACAGGTAAACGATACACTTACAAAAGACGCAAATTATTCATTAGGGCAGGGCGGATTCAGTTTAGAATATATTATACCCCTTAGTTCGGTATTCGATATTTCTTTCGGTTCGAAATTTTCAACCGGTACGCTTAAGCTGGAATTATACAAGTACGGTAATGACCTTGGCAATTACAGCAATTCATTTAATGAATTTCAATCAAACGGTTCAACAAACAATATTTCACGCACATATAAATCAAGGTTCTATACAGTTCAGCCGCAGGTTGGAATTGGTATCATGCTCAGGAAATTCATGTATCTTAAAATTGATTGCGGCTATCAAATAGGCGCGCAGAATACCTGGCGCGTTGATAATGATGTTGAAGTGAAAAATTTCCCTTCAGGTATTGAAGCCAAGGGGCTGGTATTAAATGTTGGCCTTAATTTTGGTTTATTTATAAGAGATTAAAGTAAAGGAATTTTAGTTGAAAAATATTTTAGTTACCGGCGGCGCCGGTTTTATTGGAACGAATTTTGTCTATTATATAACAGGCAAAGGTCATAAAGTAACAGTATTAGATAAACTTACTTACGCAGGCGGTAAAGATAATCTTGAACCGCTTGTTGCCGAAGGAAAAGTAAATTTCATTCACGGTGATATTTGCGATGAAGATATTGTAAAAACGGCAGTAAGTAATTGTGATTCAGTTATACATTTTGCCGCTGAAAGCCATAACACACGCAGCGAAACCGACCCTGATCTTTTCTACCGCACAAATGTTACGGGAACAAAAGTAATGCTTGAAAAAGCATTCGAAAAAGGCGTTGATAAGTTCATACACATTTCCACAGATGAAGTATACGGCTCAATTGCGGATGGATACTTTGCCGAAGGCGATAAAAAGCTGGGTGATAGCCAGGCTACATCGGCTTATTCAAAATCAAAATCACAGGCAGATGACCTTGCGATGGAATTCGGCAGGAATTATCCTGTTGTTGTTTTAAGACCCACAAATAATTTCGGGCCGTGGCAGTACCCTGAAAAAGCATTGCCAAGGTGGATCTCAAATATTCTGCTTGGCAGCAAAATTCCGTTATGGGGTGAGGGTTTACAGGTAAGGGACTGGCTTTATGCACCGCTAACGGCAGAGTGTCTTGAATTCCTGCTGGAAAAAGGCGAGGCCGGCAATGCGTATAATGTTGCTGCTAACCATAACCCCGAAATAACAAATAAAATGGCGGCTGAGTGGCTATGCGAATTGCTTAATGTAAGCAAGGAAAAATTCATTGAGTACATTCCTGACCCAAGGCCTAATCATGATTTCCGCTACGCGCTGAATGTTGATAAGATAACAAATCTTGGTTTTAAGCCTAAGATCGATCCTTTCAACCAGTTCAAAGCAACTGTTGAGTGGTATAAACAGAACGAAGCGTGGTGGAAAAAACGCAAAGAAGAAGCGGAAAGTATTTACAAATAGAATATGATTCATGCATAAAATATAAATTTCACTATCACACTACCAAGAAATCACTATCAAGGGGAAAATAATTAATGAGTGAAGTATTAAGAGAAAAAATTAAGCAGAAAAAAGCTAAGATCGGTATTATCGGACTGGGATACGTCGGGTTGCCGCTTGCTATTGAATTTGCAAGAAAAGGTTTTAATGTTCACGGAATAGATCTTGATTTGAATAAAATTAAGCTGATCCAGCAGAAGAAAAATTATATCAAAGATGTTATAAACAAAGATTTCCTTTACGCTATCAATAATAACCTGTTTACAGCATCAAATACCTATGACAAAATAGGCGACCAGGAGATTATCTTTATATGTGTACCTACACCTGTAACTGATAATAAGACCCCTGATATTTCTTTTATAATGAATTCAACCGAGGAAATTTTCAAAAGAATGAAAAGGCATACCCTTATCATTTTAAAAAGCACAACATTCCCCGGTACCACAGAAGACTACGTTCAGCCGCTGCTTGAATCCAAAGGATGGAAAGTAGGCAAAGATTATTATTTGTCATTTTCACCGGAACGCGTTGACCCGGGCAATAAAGTCTACAATACAGGTAACACACCAATAGTAGTCGGCGGCGTTACTAAAAAATGCCAGGAGCTTTCTGTGATGATAATGCAGGAAGTTGCCACCAAGGTTCACCAGGTATCATCACCGCGAGTGGCTGAAATGGAAAAACTGCTTGAAAATATTTTCCGCAGTGTGAATATTGCGCTTGTTAACGAGCTGGCAAGGCTTTGCGATAGGATGGGCAATGTAAATATATGGGAAGTAATTGAAGCTGCAGCTACAAAACCGTTCGGTTATATGCCGTTCTACCCCGGACCCGGAATCGGCGGGCATTGCATTCAAATTGACCCGTACTATCTTGATTGGGCAGCAAAACAGTATGATTTCCACACAAACTTTGTTGAGCTTGCCGCTGAATCAAACGAAGAAATGCCGTTCTATGTAAGAGATATGGTAATGAGAGAAATTGCCAATGCACCGGTTAAAGCAAGCGAAGCAAATGTGCTGATACTTGGAACTACATTTAAACGTGATGTTGAAGATCCAAGAAATTCACCGGCTATAAAAGTAATTGAGCTGTTATATAAAGAGGGCATTCAGAACATTAATTTTCATGACCCCTATATGAGAAATATCCGTTTAATGGATAAGATTTTCCGCGTACAGGAGCTTAATGAAAAGCTACTTAAAGATGCCGATTGTACAGTCATTGTTACTGATCACACAACGTATGATTATGAATGGATCGTGGCATTTTCTAAACGTATAGTTGATACACGTAATGCAACCAAGAAGCTTAAGCTTAACAGGGAAAAAATATCCCTGCTTGGTGCAAACACGTTTAAGATCAGCTAGCCAGTTAATAATTGAGCAAAAAGAAAAAGATAATTTCAGTTGTAGGGGCAAGACCCAATTTTATGAAACTTGCCCCTATTGAACTGGAGCTTGGGCAGCACAAAAACCTTTTCACACATTTAATAGTACATACGGGTCAGCATTATGACCACAGGCTTTCGAAGGTTTTCTTTAAGGACCTGAATTTACCCGAACCTGATATATTTCTTGGTGCAGGTTCAGGCTCTCATGCGGAGCAGACTGCGCGCATAATGGTTGAGTTCGAAAAAGTTGTTATTAAAGAAAAGCCGGATCTTGTGATAGTATTTGGTGATGTTAATTCCACAATTGCCTGCGCGCTGGTATGTTCAAAGGTGCACATAAACGGAACAGCAATTCCGTTAGCGCATGTAGAAGCAGGTTTGCGCAGCTTTGATATAACCATGCCCGAAGAAATAAACCGTATTGTTACAGATTCACTTTCAGATATGCTTTTCATAACAGAACCTGAAGGCGTTAAGAATTTAATTAAAGAAGGCATAAGCAAAAAGAAGATACATCTTGTTGGCGATACAATGATTGATTCTTTGGTTTACTTCAGGAAAAAATTCAGCACATCAGATATCCTGAAAAAGCTCAGGCTTAAAAAAGGCAGATTCATTCTATCTACTATTCACAGGCCGGTTAATGTTGACAGTAAAGCCAACTTTTCAAAAATAATTTCGATATTCAAAAAAGTATCAGCTAAAGCTTTAAGTTATGACCCTGAAACAAAAATAGTGCTGCCAATCCATCCCCGCACTCTAAAAATGGCTGAAAAATTTTCACTTCTTGATAAATTAAAAAGTATTCCTAGTCTCCTGACAATTGATCCGGCGGGTTATACCGATTTTATTAAACTGCTTACCGATTGCAAACTTGTTATTACCGATTCAGGCGGCATCCAGGAAGAAGCAACTTTTTTGAAGATTCCCTGTTTAACTTTAAGAGGCTCATTTGAAAGACCCGAAACATTATCTTTGGGCTCTAATACAT
>JABFSP010000066.1 GCA_013140565.1 Ignavibacteria bacterium | reverse complement strand
TCGGGCTGCGCTTATTGTTACAGGCATTTGTTTTGTGGAGGTCCATGAAAAAGATGGGAGAAAAAGACCTCTGGCCCTGGTTCATTGTCCTGGATATGTGGATGTTCTTCTATTATATCATCTTTGGTTTTGATATATTGGAATTTTGAAAGGTATTTATCAAAACAACAATTATTTCTTTGAAGAAGAACTTTTAAACAGGTTTTCATATAATCCTGAAAATGTAATTGTTCATCCGGAAATGTAATAGCTTTGAACTTACACCGGAATATCTATGTAAAAATATGAAAAAACAGCGCTAATTCAAATGATGTACATCGTTATTATGCCAAATTACATCTCTCCTGATAAAGTGTTTATTTCTGAATCATGCTATAAAGAAAGGACTGAAGCGGTCAATCAAAGCACACCTCATCAATTATTTAACATAGCTTAACTTTCTTTAAAATAATCAAATACAATCATTTTAGGGTAAAACAGCTGACCCAATACCGTTAAAGAATTAGATTCTAACTAATTATACTACTCCAACCCTAGGCCCTAAACTGGTGAATTTTCTAACTGATTTTAAATCAAATGTTTTAGTTTTTTAGAGGAATCCGCACTTTTTCTACCGTGTTTGCAGTAAATAATACCCCATAACTGTATACGTGAACAAAAATATGGTTTTAAACGGCTAATTTAGAAGTAATAAAAAAACAAATCGGGACATTAATTTAATAAATTACTACAAAAATGAAAAAGCTACTAATTGCTGCGTTATTTCTTTTTACATTCAGTTTGTCATACTCACAGTGGATATCTAATTACGGTGAAAAAGGAGGAGATGTTAATTTCTCCAGTGCCAAAGGCACTTCTGTAACGGTAGATTCAGAGGGTTACAGCTATGTAACAGGCTATACTTATGAATTTGCTACACTAAATGATATTATAACCATAAAATATACTCCAACAGGTGATACCGTTTGGACAAGAAGTTACAATGGTACTTCCAACAAGAACGATGAAGGTATGGGAATTCACGTTGACGCATACGGAAACGTATATGTAGTTGGTTTTGCAGAATTTAACAGTAAGAAAACAGATGTAATTGTGCTTAAGTACTCTTCAGCCGGTGCACTTCTTTGGGATTCAGCATATTCAAGTACTACAGCAGCTCTGGATGATAAAGGCGTTGCGATTGCAGCTGATGCTAACGGAAATGTCTATATAACCGGTTTTACAACAAATTTTGATCTTAAAACTGACATTTTTGTAAGTAAATATGACTCAAACGGCTTAGTATGGACAAGAATTGAAGACGGTACATCAAACTTGGATGCACAGGGATTATCAATAGCAGTAAATGCGGCAGGTGATGTTCATGTAGCAGGATACATTACAAATAGCTCAGGAAATACTGATATTGCTATTATTAAATATAACAGTACAGGTGATCAGACATACATGACCGTCGTACCGGGACCGGGAAATCAGGAAGATAAAGCTTGGGGTATAGTAGTTGACGAATTAAATAACTGCTACATTACAGGCTATATCACAAATTCAGCAACCGGGGCAGATTGTCATACAGCAAAGCTCAACTCAACAGGCAGCATTATATGGGAAAGAAGTTATATCGGAAGCGGCAATCAGTCTGATAAAGCATGGGGCATAGTAGTAGATACAGATGGTTCAGTTTACATAACAGGTGAGACAACCGATTCATATGGTAACATAAACTATCTGACAGCAAAATATTCAGCAGCAGGCGACCTTTTATGGGACAAATTTTATAACGGACCTGCAAACGGCGACGACGTAGCTTCATCTTTAAGTCTGCTTAGTACAAACAGTGTAATTGTAACCGGTAAAAGCCGCGGAATTAATAATACATATGATTACGCAACTGTAAGATACAATTCTTCGACAGGTGTTGAGTCGCAGGTTAACAGGTATAGTTTTACAGGATCTACGGACGACGAAGCAATGGATATCGCAGTTTCTCTGACAAATAAAGTCTTAATTACCGGATTTAGTAAGCTTGTTATTGATCAAACCTCAGATTATACGTGCATATCAACAATCTCACTGGATTTTAGCAGCGAAATGATAGCTGAAAACAATATACCTTCAACTTTTACATTACATCAGAACTATCCAAACCCGTTTAACCCAAGTACAACGATAAAATTCGAACTGGCAACGGGAAATAATGTAAAGCTCGCAATTTATGATATACTCGGAAGAGAAAATTCAGTACTTGTAAATCAATATTTAACTGCTGGAAGCTATTCTATTAATTTTACCAATTCAAACTTAGCGTCCGGAATATACTTCTACAGGCTTACAGCCGGTAGTTTTACGGACATTAAAAAAATGACTTTAGTAAAATAACCTACTTTAAAAACTATTTTCTAATAAAGCAATGAAATCTAAAATAAAAATAGAAGAAATCGATAGAAATAGCTTTGAAGAGGTTGATTTATTAAACCAGCAGGCTGATGAGGCAAGAAAAGAGAACAATAATCTCTCATTATCAGTAAGCAAAGAAGCCATAAGTATGGCGCAGTTACTTGGCTACAGCAAGGGACTCGCTAAAGCTTACCTGAATGCCGGAATTTCCTGCAGACTTTCTTCCAACTTCGAAGCAGCTATTGAATATTACCAGGAAGCATTAAACATAAACAGAAGACTCAAAGATAAAAAAGCTGAGACCAGGACACTTAACGCACTGGCTAACGTTTATTACAGCTTAAGTAACTTTGAAAAAGCAATTGAATACTACGATGAATGTATTTATGTACTTCAGTCTATTGGCGACCTGGAATTCGAAACAACCGTTCTGACGAACAGGGGTCTTTCATACCAGTTAAATGGTGACCTGAAGGCAGCTTTAAACAACTATCTTGAAAGCTTAAGTATTTACAAGAGCAATAACAGTAAAATACACTACGCATTATACAATAATCTTGGAATAGTTTACCTGGAAACAGGCAGCTACCAGGAATCATTATTATACTTCACCAAGGCATTAAAAGAAACACAGGATGTCAAAAATGTCATTGATGAGAGCTTCACGCTTGCAAATATCGGAAGAACTTACATATACATGGAAGATTTTACGAACGCCATCACATATTTAAGCGAAGCTATGATCATCATGAAAAAATACGGCAACCGCCAGGCTGAGTGCCAGGTATTCGCTAATCTCGGAAAATCATACATGAAAATGAGATGTTACCCCGAAGCTATTAAATACTATAACCGCGCTCTGAAATATTACAAAGAAATTGGTGATAAGAGCTCTGTTGACCATACTTTATGCGAACTTGGAGAATTATATTTTGAACTTAATGATTACAGGGCAAGCAAACAGTTCTATATGGATGGCCTTGAATTTTCACAGAAGATCAATGACACAATGAACGTTGTCAGGATAAACACAGGTCTGGCAAGGTTATATCTCAAATTCAGGGATACAGAAAAGGCGATCGGCTTCTTAAATACAGCAGAAAAGCTGGCTAAAGCGGCTAAATCGTACAAAGATCTCAGCAAGATATGTATGATATACAGTGAGAACTACAGCATCAGCGGAAACTTCAAAGAAGCCAAGGTATTCCTAGATAAACATTATAAATATCTTGAAAAGATCAACAATTTAACCGAGTCAAATAAAATTCAGGCTATTATGCTTGGACATATTAAAAACGAAAATATAACTGATACACCGGCTTATTATTACAATCTTAAGAAAGATCAGATAGTAAGCACTGTTTAAAACGGCTTAAGAACCAATCCCCCTGAACAGGCGGGAATAAAAAACCGCCTGTTCTTTTTTAAAAGGATTAAGTTAAGATCAGAGGCAATACAGGGCAGATAAAATAACAACTTCATAGTTTGCAAAAAAATACATCTAAGGATAGAGCAACCAAAAAAATGAAAAAGTTAATTATAACATTTCTATTCCTTACAATTTGCAGCGCTTCATATTCACAATGGATATCAAATTTTAGTAATACAGGAAGTGATGTTAATATTTCAGATGCAAAAGGACAAGCCGTTACTGTTGATTACAATGATTTTAGTTATGTAACAGGCTACTTAAATGAACCCACCGGTAATAATAACATTGTACTGATAAAATATACACCCTCAGGCGATACTGTTTGGGTAAGAACTTTCAACGGGAACGCCGATTTGAATGATAAAGGACTGGATGTTTGTGTGGATGTAAACGGTAATGTATATGTAACCGGATATGCGCAATACCAGGGAAGGTCCAGTGATGCTGTAGTACTTAAATACTCTTCAAATGGCAATTTATTATGGGTTAATCAGTATTCAAGCACAAATTCCTCAGCAGATGACGCAGGAACAGCAATAACAATAGACAATTATAACAATATATATGTAACAGGGTACACAACCAACAACGACGGATATACTGATATTTTTGTAAGAAAAATTGGTCCTTCCGGAGATGCTTTATGGACGAAAACAAAAGATGGTGAATTCCACTTTGATGCTGAAGGAAATGCCATAGCGGTAAGCGGAGCAGGCAGTATTTATGTTACCGGATTTTTTTCCTCTTCTGAATTGAATACAAATATTGCAGTTTTGAAGTACAGCAGTTCAGGTAATTTAGAGTGGTATAAAGAAATAAATGGATCAGGGAATAGTGAGGATAAAGCATGGGGTATAGTTGTTGATGAATCTGATAATGCTTATATAACAGGATATTCCACAACTTCAGCAGGTAATATTGATTGTTACACAGCCAGGTTTAGCGCATCGGGTGTTCTATTATGGTCAAGATTGTTTAATGGTTCAGGAAATCAAACTGATAAAGCCTGGGGTATAGTTGTTGATACTGATGAATCAGTCTATATTACCGGCCAGACTGCTTCTGTCAATTCAAATACAGATTTTTTAACAGTTAAATATTCCTCCACGGGTTCAATGCTGTGGAATTCTATTTACAACGGAACGGGTAACCAGGAAGATGTTTCCATTGGAATAGATATTCTTCCTAATGAAAATAATATAGTTGTTACAGGTAAAAGCTGGGGTACTTCAAACAATTTTGACTTTGCTACAATAAAATATATCTCAGGTACAGGAAACCAGTCCCAGATAAGTATATACGGTCAATCAAACAATTCACAGGATATTCCAACTGATATAATGAGTTCTAGACATGGTCATGTTATTGTGACGGGATACGGTGTAAATATAGCCGGAGTTAATGAGTTTGATTCATTTATTTCGACTATATCTTTAAACTGGGGCAGTGAAATATCTAATGAACCGGTTATTCCCGAAGATTTCATGTTATATCAAAATTACCCCAATCCATTCAACCCGGTAACAAATTTCAGGTTTGCTATAAAAGTTAATTCGCATGTAAAACTCACTGTATTTGATATGCTGGGCAGGGTTGTTGATATATTGGCTGATGCGGAACTGGAAGCAGGTACACACAACATAACATTCAATGCGGCAAACTTACCTTCCGGGATATATTTCTATAAGTTAGAAGCCGGATCATACAGTGCTGTTAAGAAAATGACATTGGTAAAATAGAAAATTGAATAAGGTAATCAAATATAAAAGTTGACTCAAGTTTACAAATGTCAATACCGTGTTACGATAATAATAAAAGGAAAACTACTAGCTTCATAAAGAGCATTACCATAACAATTATTATATCAAATTCATCATAAAAAGTTCAGAAACAAATTAGAATCAGCATAAAGCATACCGTATTAGCAGTAAAAAACGCTTAATAGCTTAATATCGTTATCAGTTTGTCAGAAAAAAGTTCTAATTTCGTAGTAATGTTAAAATAAATGAATCAGGAAAAAGATCTTAAAATGAAAAAGCTCATAGTCACATTCTTCATCCTCGCCGCGTTCAGTACAACATATTCGCAGTGGGTATCCAACTATGGTTACAAAACCGGAGATGTTAACTTTACAACCTCCAAAGGTAATGCGGTTGTTTGCAAAGGAGATTTCAGTTATGTAACAGGTTATACACTTGAAGCAGGCAGAGGAAATGATATTGTTACTATCAAATATGACTCTGATGGTGATACAGTCTGGGTACGCGGTTATAACGGTACAGCTAATTCAGATGATGAAGGACTTGGACTCTGCGTAGACGAAGACAATAATATATACGTTGTTGGATACGCTCAATATACGGGCAAATCTAAAGACGCAGTGATCCTTAAATATTCTAAAACGGGAGTGTTATTATGGGTCAGGCCTTTTTCAGTGACTTCTAATTCAGTTATTGATAAGGGTGTAGCAATAACCATTGATGAACATGATTATTTATACATTACAGGTTTTACAACAGGCAGCGATGGCAATACCGATATTTTTACTCAGAAATGCGACCAGTCAGGGAATGTTTTATGGACATCAATTGAAGACGGTGCCTCAAATCTGAATGCTGAAGGTACTGCAATTACAGTAGATGATGAGCGAAACGTTTATGTTTGCGGTTTTGTGACTGTAACTGGCACAAATACTGATATTGCAGTTTTAAAATACAGCAGAACAGGTGCTCAGCGCTGGATGAAGACTGTAAACGGTAACGGGAACAGTGAAGATAAAGCATGGGGTATAGTTGTTGATGAAAATGATAATGCATACATAACAGGATATGTTACCACGGCTGCCGGCACTACAGATGCTTACACTGCAAAGTTCAGTTCCTCAGGAAATCTGATATGGAGCGATTCATATAACGGCAACGGAAACCAGAGTGATAAAGCATGGGGAATTGTTGTAGATGAAGACAGAGCTGTTTTCGTTACAGGTGAAACTGAAGATGCGAATGATAACTCAAATTATCTTACATTAAAGTACGACAGACACGGTGAATTATCATGGGAAAAAACATATAACGGACCCGGAGACGGCGAAGATAAATCTGCCGCAATTTCGTTTTTCAGGAATAATATAATTGTTACAGGAAAAAGCTGGGGGTCAACAAGTACATACGATTATGCCACAATCAGATACAAAAAGAACAACGGTTTGCAGCTTGAAGTCAGCAGATACAGCATGACGGAAAACAGCAATGATCTTGCAAAGGATGTTGCGACAAAGGGCGGAACAACGGTAGTTACAGGTTATAGTGAACTCATTATGGATAATGCGGAAGGCGATACTTACATTTCAACAGTATCTCCGGCATGGGATAGCAAACTGGAAAGTAATTCCATAGTTCCATCAGGTTTTTCATTGTACCAGAACTATCCAAACCCGTTCAACCCGGGAACAAGTATTCAATTCGATCTCGCAGTAAATTCAAATGTTAAGTTAGCAGTTTACGATGTATTGGGTAAAGAAGTTAGTGTTCTGGTAAATCAGCAGCTTGAAGCAGGAACACATAACATAACTTTTAATGCGTCAAATTTATCTTCAGGCATCTATTTTTACAGGCTTGAAGCCGGTGATTTTTATGATATTAAGAAAATGACCCTGGTGAAGTAATTCTCAAATATTGATATCAATCATTAATCACTAAATTTTTCATCCATCATCCAAAATTCATGGAAACACTGAAAATCACAAATACTATTAACACAGCGGAAGAGATAGACAGGCTTAACGTCAAAGCTGATGAAACCAGAAAGGTTGACATAGAACTTTCTATGTCACTCAGCAGGCAGGCAGTTGAGGCTGCAAAACAGTCCGGTTATGAAGCCGGACTTGCCAAGGCTTACCTGAATTCTGGATATTGCAGCAGACTACTGGCAAATTTTGAAACTGCAATTGATTTTTTCGAAAACGCTTTGCCGATATATAAGTCAATTGACGATAAACACGGACTTTCAAGGTCCCTTAACGGGTTAGGAAATGTTCACCTAAATCTAAGTAATTTTGAAAAGGCTATAAACTATTACGATGAGTGCATTTACGTTCTTCAGTCAATAGGAGATCTGAAATTTGAAGCATCAGTACTAACTAACCGCGGGCTTGCTTACCAGCAATTTGGCAACCTGAAGGCTTCACTGAATAATTACCTGGAAAGCCTTAGCATTTACAGAGCCGGAGAAATTGAAATACATTACGCGCTCTTCAACAACCTGGGGTTAGTATACCTTGAAACCGGAAATTATAACGGTTCATTGTTATACTTCACGGAGGCGTTAAAGAGAATTAAGACCGGAAAACATATCAATGATGAGAGCCTTGCACTTGCCAATTTAGGCAGAACATACCTGTACATGGAAGATTTCCATAACGCGATCACATATCTCAGTGAAGCCATTATCATTATGAAGAAGTACGGCAACAGGCAGGCTGAAATACAGGTATATGCTAACATGGGCAAAGCATACAGAAGGATGAGATGTTACCCTGATTCAGTGAAATACTATAACAGGGCACTTAAATACTACAGGGAAATCAGCGACAGAAGCTCTGTAGCACATACATTGTGCGAAATGGGCGAATTGTATTTTGAGCTCAACGATTACAGAACCAGCAAAGAACTCTTTGCTGAGGGACTTGAAATCTCAAAGTCGATAAATGACGCTGTAAATGAAGTAAGGACCCATACCGGAATTGCCAGGCTGTATGTTAAATTCCGGGATATAGAAAAAGCAGATAATTATTTATTAAGTGCATCAGAGCTTGCCAAATCAAGGAACGCGTATAAAGAACTAAGCTTGATCTGTAAACTGCACAGCGAGGTATTCAGCATTTCAGGAGATCTAAAGGAATCAGCTGCCTGCCTGGATAAACATTACTATTACCAGAAAAAACTCAGTGATATAGCAGAAGAAAACAGGATCCAGGCCGTAATGCTTGGCCATTATCACGGTGAGATAGATTTGAAAGAGAATTATCCCTCAGAAATGAAATTTGAACCGGCTTTAAAGTTAAAGTATGCATAAAATACGTTCTCATCCCCCTGAGAACGGGCGGCTCTTTTGAGCCGCCTTTTTTTTATTCTTTATTTAACAGAATCCTTTTGCTTCTTATCAGTTTCCCTGTTTTTACAGTTCATACATATGATCCTTTCATTTTCGCGGGCTTTCCTCCTTGAAACTTCGAGTACTTCTTCGGAGCATTGTTTCATGGAGCCGCAATCACGGAATGTATGATAGGTCTTGGCTGAATTGCTTGAGCAAACATAAACAATATCACTATCGCCCGGCAGCGGCGGTTCATCCTTAGAGCAGGATACCAGAACAAACAAAACGAGAAACAGCAAAGAATATTTTGTAAATTCCATAAAATTTATTTCTGTAAATTATTTAACTAAAATCATTCGTTTTGTTTCTGTATAATTATCAGTTATCAATTTATAAAAATATA
This sequence comes from Ignavibacteria bacterium, assembly GCA_013140565.1. GTDB lineage: Bacteria > Bacteroidota > Ignavibacteria > Tepidaquicellales > OLB5 > OLB5. The sequence goes on along the minus strand of JABFSP010000066.1, from coordinate 3,001 downwards.
CTCCGCTGGTTGCTAAGGAAGCATCCCAATCTTCAAGATAGACACCGGGTTTCATGTTTTCAGAAACAAGTGTCTTCACTTCCCTGCCAATAATATTATAAATTACAAGTTTAACAAATCCCGTTTCAGGTACACTGAATTTAATATTTGTTACAGGATTAAACGGATTTGGGTAATTCTGCGATAAATTATAAAAGCGCGGTATTTCACCTGATACCGGCGTAATACCTATGGCTCCGCCATTTGTTGTATGTAAGATAGCCGGCTTATTTGGTGATCCGAAATCAGCGCCAGATAAATACCAGTTATTCTGGTCCAACAGTTTAGCTCTAAAAATAACCAGACCGGTATCATTTATTGAACTTACTAACCAATTACTCCCGTAGTTTGTTGTTTTAGCAATGAATTCAGTATTTTCAAATGTTGGCAAGTACCTTAACCCGTAAATTAAAGCTGTACCTGTACCGGGAATAAAATTAACATCATTTAGATCAACCTCAGGAAAGTTGATTATCAAAAACCAGTTTACACCGGAATTAGTAGTTTTATAAACTCTTCCGTTTGATTCTTCTATAACAGGATCAGAAATGGTAACTACAAATCCGGTTACAGCATTAGAAAAACTTATGCCCGAAAATTCTTTAGTTTGCATAATTACCTGCCGGCTCCAGCTTGTACCTGCATTGGTAGTTTTCAGAATAACCCCTCTTGAAGTATCGTTAACATCATCATACCCAACGGCAAACCCGGTATTAATATCCTGGAAATAGACATCATGTATACTATTTATATTTTCTGGCATTGTTAAGGCAGTCCAGGTAAGCCCTGCATTAGTAGTTTTAATTACACCATCGTTTACGCCTCCTGAGATGTTATATGATGCAGCGGCATAAGCGGTTGTATTATTTACAAAGTCCAAACCAACAAGGTAAAAAACATTAGGTGGAAGCACTCCATAAGGCTGCCAGGTTTGTCCGGAATTAGTTGACCTCATAAAAAACCCTTTATAATTATCAGCCGAAAAACTATTTACTTTTCCAATCGGCCTGAGAGTACGCTTATCATATTTAGAAGGGTCAATTAGATAATTCATAGCTATGATATTATACGCACCTGCACAATAACCAGTTGAATTATCAATAAATTCAATATCAACTAAAACCCTGCATGAATCAGGTACCTGCGAAGCAAGCCAGTTTGTACCGCCATTGCTTGTATAAGCTCCCCTTCCGTGAAAATCGGCGTCAAGAAATACTCCGCCTGCAATTCCAAACTGTGTACCAGGGAAATCAATTGTTACATAATAGCTGGTGTTCAGCGGTGCCTGCTGGTAAATCCATTGAGATTGCAAATAATTAAATGCGCAAAGGGATAAAGAGAAGAGAAAGATCGTGATCTTTTTCATAATGACTCCCGAAAGTTTATTTTTTAAATTAAGATTTTTATAAAACAAATATATTCAAAACTTTCGGTTATTGAAATATAGAAAAACCCGGATTATTTCACTAAAATCATACGTTTTGTTTCAGTAAACTTACCAGTTATCAATTTATAAAAATATACTCCGCTGGTTGCTAAGGAAGCATCCCAGTCAGCAAGGTAAACACCCGGTTTCAGGTTTTCAGAAACAAGTGTCTTCACTTCCCTGCCCATAATATCGAATATTACAAGTTTAACAAATCCCGCTTCTGGTACACTGAATTTTATATTTGTTACAGGATTAAACGGATTTGGGTAATTTTGCGATAAATTATAAAAGCGCGGTAATTCACCTGATACCGGTGTAATACCATTTACTTCACCGCTGATACCATTTAAAGCTATTTTTAATGTACTATCGCTGTTATTGATAGTCAGCTCACCCGTATACAAAGTATTTAATGCAGCAGGCGTAAATTTAATTCTGGCATAACCGAACTGGTTAGCTGATACTGTTGAAGGAAAACTTTCAACTGTAAATACGGGATTGTTTGATGTAACTGAGCTTACAGTAAGATTGGTGTTGCCGTAATTACAGATAGAAACAAAATAGCTGACTGTATCGCCTGCATTAGCGAGTGTATCAAATTTAACTGAATAAGGCGAAGCTGTTATTTCCGCTTTAGGGGGAGTGTTAAGTGTTGTATAAAATGCCGCAATTCTTTCAACAAGTTCAGGGTGATCAGCAAACGGGTTGCGGTTATTTTGATATTGTTTTACACGGTCATTACGCAGTCTTTCTCTTGCATTAACTGTATCCATTAAATGAAATTGTCTTAATGCGGTTTCCTGAGCCAATGCAAGGTAATTTTCCCAATTCTGATATCTTATAACAAAATAAAAAATTGCCCTGGCAGAATTACCCTTCTGAACATCTCTGGGCTCAAACACGATATTATTATTTATATCTCTACCCAGTTTAGAACCACCATCCTGGTATGTGATATTTGATACCACAAAACCGAACGGATAATTGGAACGCGCATTATTTGCTGGTGAATAAGTTGGAAACAAGTGATGAATATCGCTTTTCATCGGTTCATTTTCATTGAAAAAGCTTTGCGGCCAGGTATGCTCCGTATCAAAGTTCTGGTTTTGAGCCTGCGTTCTGGTTGTTGCGTATATTTTTCTGCCGCTGTAAATACACTCAATAGTATCACCGCCATAATCATCAACAGTTTCAAACATACGGTCGCGGGCTGCATTGTAACCAAGTGAATTATATCCGGTAGTCGTAAAAGTTTTCAGTGCCGCTTTCAGCGGTTCATCACTTAAGCCCTGGGTAAAGGCGTACTGCACATCAGGATATTTTGATGTAGCGATCAGTCCGTACACAAGTGAATAATGCAAACCGCCGTTAGGCACTTTTGCATCAAGCAGAAGAAACGCACGGTATGTAAGATTATGGTATGAGGAGTAAATCACCCATAATGCAGTACAATCACTTGCGGCAATATTCAGCGTGTTTACACGCGTATAAAAGAATGGAGAGGTAGTCCTAATTGCAGTTACATTAATAAGC
>JABFSP010000144.1 GCA_013140565.1 Ignavibacteria bacterium | reverse complement strand
TGTAGCAGAAGAAAACAGGGCATACGTGCTTTCAAACTTAAAACCGGTTGATTACGTTGTAATATTTAACGAAGATACTCCGTATAATTCCATAAAAAAGATCCTGCCCGATATACTTGTTAAGGGGGCTGACTGGGCTGAGGATAAGATAGTTGGATCAGATATTGTGAAACAATCCGGCGGTGAAATAAAACGCATTACTTTTGTTGAAAATAATTCTTCAACAAATATCATAGAAAAGATAATTCAGCTTTACACAAAGTAAACTATTTGGCTGAAGAAAAAAAAATAGAAACACAAAATAAACCGGAAGCGCCGATACGCTCTCCTCAGTCTGCCACTGCAAAGAAAAAGAGCAGACCCGGGTTCTTTTCAATATTACTTTTGATCTTTTTTTCACTTCTGCTTTTCATAACACTTTTAGTTACCTTTACCCAAACCGGAACTTTCAGAAATTTGCTTAAAGATTATATTGTTGAAAAGCTAAATGAGCAGTATGCTGTAAAAATGTCAGCAATTTCCATTGGTGAAATTGATGGTAATTTTTTCAGTGAATTAGTGATAAAGGATGCATCAGTAAAGGTTAAAAATGATGAAATGGTCCGTTTTGATTTTGTTAAAGTAAAATATAATATCTTCGGTCTTTTTGATAAACATATAGATGTAACTGAAGTAACTATGGAAAACCCTACGGCTAATTTTTTCAGAATAATTGATGATAAGGGTGATTCGGTATGGAATGTAATTTATATGTTCGAAACTGCCAAGGATTCAGTTGATGAGGCTACTGAATTTAACTGGAGAATTGATGTAAAAAGACTGAGAATTAACAATTTCAATTACGTTATGTACGGTGCATTGCCTTATGATGCAAGTGTTCTTAATAAGATTCACCCTGAGGAAAATATAACCACTGAAAATCTCAGAATAGGCTCCCTTAATTTTGAAGCAAGGGCAGAATACGATAAAAATGCAATTAAACTCTGGATAGACCAGATGAGCTTCAATTCTAATTTTGGATTTGACCTCAAAGGACTCTCAGGGGAATTTTATCTGTCAACTTCCCGGGCCGAAATAAACAATCTTAATATCGAAACATCCAGAAGCTGGATACAATCTGAATATATATTTGTTGATAAAGTAAACCTTGTGAATTTTGAGGACCTGAAAGGACTTGAAACTTTTAAAGGTAAAGATAAACAAATGCGGCTATCGCTGGTTGCCAAAAAACTGAATTTTGATGACATGAAAGCTTTCCTGCCACCACTGGATTTCCTTGATAACGAGCTTTCATTTGAAATGAAATGTAAGGGCAGTTTTGATGATATTATTGTTGAGTCATTGAAGCTTAGGACTCAAGGCAGCAATTTTGAGTTTAAAGGAAGAATGGTAAATCTCACAGAACCTGAAAATTTATGGTTTGATATGAAGGGTGAGAACCTGAGGATTGATCCCCGGGATACAAAGATATACACACCGGGCTTACCCATACCCGACTATACTCACGTTGGAACTGTAACGGGTGACGTAACATATAAGGGTGAACCAATTAATTTTGAAACTACTTTTGATGTTCAGTCTTCTGTTGGGAATGCAAAGGGTTTTTTTAATTTGAATTTAAAGACGCCTAATTTTAATTACAGTACTTCGGTAGATGTAACAAAAGGAAATATTGGTAAAGTGATCAAAGACCCAAAACTTGAAAGTGATATAAACGGTCACGTTGAAGCCATTGGGAGCGGGTTTGAACTTGGAGTAATTAACAGTACTGTAAAATATGAACTGCGTGATACTAAACTTCTCGAGCAGAAAATAGATAAGTCACAGGGTGAACTGAACCTGCGCGGATATAATGTGGAAATGGACGTTCAGTATGCCTCCGGAAAATTAGATGCAGCGGTTAAAGGTAATGTTAACATACGGGATTTTAAGAATCCCATATACTCGCTCAAGGGCCAGGTCAGGAACCTTGATATATCGGCATTCACAAAAAATAGTTCAGATAAAAGCAGTTTGACCTTCGCATTTGATATAAATGGCAGGGGTATTTCACCTGAAGGGCTTGAAGGAACCTATAACATAAATCTCGCGAATTCATATTACGGCAATTATGATTTTCTTGCTACGCCAATTGACCTGAAAATTTCTACTACCGGTGCAGATGATTATGTGACGCTGAGCTCTAACCTTGTTGATTTTAACGCAAAAGGAAATTTCAAGTTAATGGAAATTGGAGATGTAATTGCAAGTAATGTCGTTATGATACAGAATGAGATATCGAAGAAATTCAAGCTTGATACTTTATTACCTGTGCAGCTCACAAATATTTCAGGCAGCGAAATGGATTTTACGTACGACCTGAAGACAAAGAATCCCGAAGCAATTTCAAAGTTGTTCTTCCTGAGTGATATGTATTTTGATGGCAGTGTTAAAGGCAGAATAAAAAATTCACAATCCGGTTTTGATGGCAGTACTTCAGTAAGAATAAACGATTTTGCATACAAAGATACTGTATTTGTAATTGGTAATTCACAGGCTGAATTCAGACACTATAATACTTATACAAATTACAAAGATGCAGAGCGCGGAGATTTCAGTTCATTTAACTCTTTAATAACTTTTAATGCCGATACATTAAGAATTGGCACCAGGATCTATGACAGTGTTAAAACCGTATTTAAATTAAGTAACGGGATACAGTATTACTCATTGGATGCTACACAGGATTCGACAATAAAAGTTGACCTTGCCGGTACAATTGATCTTGCAAGTGATTCAGTAACACTTGCCATTGATACTATGTTTGCAAGTTTTAACCGCGTTGATCTGTATAACTTCGATACAATGCTGGTTAGTTACCACCCGTATGCCGGTAACCAAAGGATCATTTTTGATAAGTTCAGTTTGACCGGTGACTATATGAAGGTTGATGTTGGAGGGTATTATTCCTTTAACGATTCAAGCGATATTTACGCTGAAGCGAAAAATATCAGCATTCCGGCAATTATGGAACTTATCTATAATCCGGAAGCTTTGTATAATAAGAAGCCCAAAAATGACGATTATGAAACCTTATTTAAGGGCAGTATCAGAAGATTGTTGATGACTTTTAAAGGAAATATGGATAACCCAAGGCTTGGAGTAGAAATGAACACAAGCTTATTGCGTTATGATAATCATAGAGTGGGCAGAGTGGACGCTTTTATTGATTATGCAAATAACAATCTTTCAACTGATGTACTTATGAGTAATGCGCAGGGGCAGGGTAAGCTTAGACTTACGGGAAATGTACCATTCAATAATCCGTTAAAGACTCCCGACAGCTCAACTTATATGACCGTGTTAACAAGTCCGTTAGCCCTAAGCCTGAAAGCTACAAATTTCCAGATAAACTTTTTTTCGAAATCGATTCCAAATTTCACTGACTTGAGAGGCTTCCTCGACGGGGAGATCAATGCAAGAGGTACTATTGCTGATCCTGTTCTTTCGGGAAATGCAAATATTACAAAAGGCAGGTTATTTTTTACCTGGAACGGTTTATACTACAGGTTTGAATCCAGTCTGAAAACGGATAAATCGGACCTGATAATTGAAAGATTTTCGATTTATAATGATAGAGACCAGTCCCGCCATATTGATGTTTTCGGCAAAATTAATTTTGCAGGTTTAAGCGTTAATGATATTGATCTTACCACTTCAGGTGATATGTATTTTCTTGACGGGTCATCAATCCAGAACAGGTTCGGTTTTTACGGCGAAATGCTTGGGGGCATTGGTACACCGCCTATCAGGATAAAAGGTAATTTGCGCAATCTGCTTGTATCAGGGCAATTGGTGATAAAAAGCGCCAAGTTGTTTTTCCCGGCTATATCAAGTCTGGCTTATGATATATATAGTGATGATTTTACATACAGAATTTTGACTGATTCCGCGGGATTTAAGTTTCTTGATACGACAATTACTGTTTCAGATGAAGATATTGGTAGTCTGGACCCGTTCCTGAGATATAATTATATTCTCGAAAAAAGAGAGCCGACCGTTGCAGATTATATCACATATGACCTTGATATATTGATGGAGAAAAATATTATTGTGAATGTGAATATGAACAGCTTAACCCGTGAGGAATTGAACGGCGAGTTCCAGGGAAACCTGAGGCTGGATAACAGAACCTCAGACAGGAGGTTCCAGCTATTCGGCAGGCTGAATATAGTAGGGGATTCCTACTACCGGTTCTATAAGAATTTTTCGATAAGAAACAGCTATCTTGATTTTAATGGAGATTACAATAATCCTAAACTGGATATAAAGGCTGAATACAAGAATGTCAGGAGTGTAGACAATAACCAGGAAATTATGTTCGTACTGCTGGATATAACCGGCACAAGATACCAGCCTAAACTTACATTATCACTTCGGAATGATAACGGTGTCAGAAAAGAGGGCCCCGAAGCTCAGACTGAGGCAATTTCTTACCTGTTGTTCGGGGGTCCGATAGCGCAGGGTTCTACAGCACTTGGAAGTTTAGGCAATAATGTTTCATCAGGCTTCGCATCTTCTTTACTGTACGAAGCATTAAGGAACATTGCACCATTTGTAGTAAATACAGAAGTTATCTATAACGGAGGAAATCTCAGCGATACTGATATCAAGATAACCTCGGCTTTTGGTGATGCTATTGTAAAGTTTGGAGGAAAGATACTTGGCAATATCAACAATCTGGAAGTGAGCATAGAGTATCCGCTGAACAAGCTTTTAAATATTGATGTATCAAATAACCTGCTTATTCAGATCTCCAGAACATATTCTAATTCTATTTTCAACAGTGACCAGGGATTTGAATCACGGGCAGGGTTAACATACAAGATCCGCTATTAAATTAAATAAAAACCAAAGTGGCTAAAAATAAATTAAACGACCTGAGGCAGCAAATTTTAGGATTGTTTAAACAAACCCCTTCACTTTCAATTAAGTATAATATGCTCTTCAACAGGCTGAAGGTGAATAAATCACTTAAGTCAGAAGTCCGCAATATCCTGAACGATCTTGTGAGCGAAGGCGAACTGCAGAAGAACGGTAAGTATTACGAGTATAATGGGCAGACATCTTTTTATGAAGGAACAATTATAATTGATAAAAAGAATGAATATGCCGCGGAAATTACAACTGAAAGCGGTACAATTATATTGCCCATTAAGAAAAAGAACCTGCTTACGGCACTTAATGGTGATAGAGTTGAAGTTACTATAATAGAGTATGCTGAAAACAGTGAACGCGAAGCGATTGTTGAAAACATCATCAAGCGCGAAAAGCATTCTGTAGTGGGCAAACTGCAGTTCAGCAGTAAAGGTGAAGATTACGCTTTTGTTATACCGGATGACAGGAAGTTCCGCAAAGATATATTTATTCCCAAAAACTCGCTAAAGGGAGCTGTAAACGGAGATAAAGTAATATGTGAAATTGTGAACTGGGAATACCAGGACCTTTCGCCTGAAGGTAAAATTACACAGATACTTGGCAAAGCCGGAGATGTTACAACTGAATTCAAAGCACTGATAAAGAAATATGGCTTGACCAAAACATTTCCTAAGCCAGTAAAAGATGAACTGAAAAAACTTGAAGACGAGGGTACATTTGAAATTCCACCGGATGAGATCAAGAAACGCAGGGATTTAAGAAAAGAATTGATATTTACAATTGATCCCATTGATGCAAAGGATTTTGATGACGCTATTTCACTGGATAAAATGGATAACGGTAATTATTACCTTGGAGTTCACATTGCGGATGTAAGCCATTATGTCACTGAAGGCTCTGAGCTTGATAATGAAGCTCTGTTAAGAGGTACAAGTGTATATTTAATGAATGATGTTGTACCCATGCTGCCGGAGAAACTTTCCAATGATATATGTTCACTAAAGGAAAAAGTTGACCGCCTGGTGTTTTCGTGTTTTATGGAAATTGACCCAAAAGGGAATGTTCTGAAATACGATGTGTGCAAATCAATTATCAACAGCAAAAAGCGTTTTACGTATGAAGAAGTACAGAACATTCTTGATAAACAGGAAGGGAAGTTCCTTGATAAGCTGAATGAAATGAATGAGCTGCATAAAATACTGTTTAAGCGCAGACTTGAAGAGGGCAGTCTTGATTTTGAATCGACAGAAGTAAAAGCTGAAATTGTGGACGGGCTAATAAAGAGTATAAAACCCAAGGAAAGACTTGATTCAATGAGGATGATTGAGGACTTTATGCTCACTGCAAATAAATGTGTAACATTATTTGTTGAAAGACAGAAGAAGAAACCACCGTTTATTTACAGGATACACGACCAGCCGGATAAGAAAAGAATTGTTGAACTTTCAAATTTCGTTAAGCAGTTTGGTATAAGGCTTGACCCTGAAAATAAACGCTCCATACAGAAAATGCTTCTTGAAATAGAAGGCAGACCGGAGGAATTCCTGATAAATGATATAACTATCCGGGCAATGTCAAAAGCTGTTTATTCAGAAGAGAACATTGGTCATTACGGACTTGGATTTGATCATTATACTCACTTTACATCACCGATCAGAAGGTATCCTGACCTGATAGTTCACAGAATATTGTATGATGTTATAAACGGGCTAAGTGCAAAGCGTGTTAATTATTACCAGAAAGAACTGCCTGATATCTGTAAGCAGTCAACTGACAGGGAAATCAATGCCGTTCATGCAGAGCGCGAAGCTATCAAAATTCTGCAATGCCAGTACATGGAAAGCAATGTTGGCAAAGAATTTCAGGGAATTGTTTCAGGAATTTCTGAATACGGTATATATGTTGAAATTATAGACAGCATGATAGAAGGTATGGTCAGATTGCGTGATATGAACGATGATTATTATATACTAGACCAGCAGAATTACCAGATAGTAGGCAGGCACAGACGGAAAAAGTACAGGATAGGTGATAAGGTTAAGATCAAAGTTAATAAAGTAGATACAGAACACCGGTGGATAGACCTGGTGTTTGTGAAGTAGCCTTTGATTAATAAAAGCTGAGCGGATCTACATCTATATCGACCCTTTCGGTTGATTTAAGTTTTAATGTGTGGATGAACTCCTGAAGTTCGAACATCAGATTTTCACTGAACGAGAGAGTTTCACCTGTAGTTTTCATTACTTTCAGAATTATATGCATTCTGAAAGTATTTTTTATTTTATATATAAGAGCGGGAGCGGGTTTAAGCAGTTCAATATATACGTTGCTTGTTGTTATGTTTAGAGCACTATTTAAATAATGGTAAATTTTCCAGGAGTGATTATTAACATTTACCTGTTTTGGTGAAGATACTTCTATAAGTACCATTTTTGAAAACGGGGGGTATTTGTGAAGCGAGCGGTGCTGGATCTCTTTATCAAAAAATGAAACAAAATCGTGTTTTTCAACCATTGGGAAAATATAATTATCCGGGTTCATTGTCTGTATTACAACTTTTCCGTTATCGCTTATTCTGCCGGAACGTCCTGATACCTGCATCAGCAATTGAAACGTTTTTTCCGATGCGCGGAAATCAGGGATATATAACCCTATATCTGCAGAAATGACCCCGACAAGAAAAACATTCGGGAAATCCAGTCCTTTTGATATCATCTGCGTTCCTATCAATATATCAAACTCACCATCATGAAAACTTTTCAGTATCTTCCTGTGGGAATCCTTTCCTTTTACAGTATCGGCATCCATCCGCATAGTTTTTGCCTGGGGGAAGAGTCTTTGAATTTCTTCTTCGATCTTTTCGGTGCCAACTCCAACAAGCTTTAAATTCTGGCTGCCGCAAATTTCGCAATGTTCAAGCAGGCTTTCGGCAGTGCCGCAGTAATGGCAGCGGAGTTTATCGATATGTTTATGATATATCATTGTAATATCACAGTTACGACACATTTTAACATTACCGCAATCAAGACACTGCTGGTATGCTGAGTATCCCCTTCGGTTCTGCATTAAAATTATCGCATGGCGGTTCTTTAAAGCTGAATCAATATAATTTATAAGCATTGAAGAGAGCACGCGCTGCTCCTGCGTTTCATACTTTTTATACTTGCTCGGGTTCCTGAGCTCATCAAGCATATTTACAATCTCAATCTTCGGCTGTTTGGTCTTAAGCGCGCGGTGAGGAAGCTCAAGCAGTGAATATTTTCCCGCCTTATAATTATAGTAACTTTCCATAGAGGGTGTGGCAGAGCCAAGCACTACTACTGCGTTATTGAGCTTAGCTCTTACGATTGCTGAATCACGGGCATTGTACTTAGGATTTTTATCAGTTTGTTTGTATGAATGGTCATGCTCTTCATCAACAATGATGACTCCAATATTTTCCAGCGGAGCAAATAAAGCTGAGCGCGCGCCAATGACGATTTTAATTTCACCAGCTCTAATCCTGCGGTAAACATCAAACCTCTGCCCATCTGAGAGTTTACTGTGAATAACACCGATTATATCGCCAAAGTATGTTTTGAACCTGTGAATTAGCTGCGGCGTAAGTGAAATTTCAGGTACAAGTACAATTGCGGTTTTACGGTTATTCAACGCATATTGAATAGCTTCAATATACACCTGGGTTTTGCCACTGCCTGTTACACCAAATAAAAGGAAAGTTTTAAACTTACCCAGTGATGCATTTATTTCCAAAAGTACTGATTTTTGATCAGCGTTCAGCTCAATTATTCTTTTATCCGCACTGAATTCCTGGTTATCAGCCCTATCGGCTTCTTTCATATGCAGCGAAACAAATTCCCGTTTTTCAAGCGACTTCAGTACAGAAAGAGCTGACTTTGTGGACTTCAATACGTCAGAAGCTTTAGCTTCGGAAATTTCATTTTCGATGAGGTACTTTAAAACTTTTATCTGGCAGGTTGAGCGGAACTTTGTCTCCTTGAAGAATATCTCAAGTGATTGTTTTGTGTAATCCCTGAAATCATCAAGAAGGTCAAATTTTACATATCTTTCATATTTCGATTTCGCTGTCTCGCTTACGGTAACGTGCTCCTGTTTAAGCACGCCGCTTTCGGTCAATGATTGAACAGCGCTTCTGACACTCGTTGATTTTAGTTTATTTTCAAGCTGCTTAACAGAAAGTGAGCGCTCCTTTAGAATGTTGATAATATTTTTTTGTAATGTTGTGTAAGGGATATTTGGTATCACTATTGCTGTAGTGTACAACACTTTAGATTCAACTTTTGCGCCTTTTGGAACCGCCGAAAAAATAACCTCGCCCAGGGGGCAGATGTAATAAACGGATATCCATTTGCAGAAGCTAAGCATTTCTTCACTTAATAATGGACTGACATCAAGTAATTTTTTTAAGGATTTTGTTTTCTTTAGTTCTGTTGAATCATCCAGGCTGATCACAATACCCGTTATATCTTTTGTACCAAACTGAGCAAGTACACGCATACCGGGTTTGATGAATTCACATAATTCCGCAGGGACCGCATAAGTAAATAATTGACTTACCGGTATATTGAATGCGATATTTGCGAATTTATCAGCCATTAAAAAAAGGGATAGAATTTAATTCTATCCCTGCTAAAATATGAATAAATGTTATTATTAACCGTGGAGTGATTCAAGATACCGCTCAACATCAATTGCGGCCATACAGCCAGAGCCTGCCGCTGTGATTGCCTGGCGGTAAACGTGATCCTGCGCATCACCGCAGGCGAATACACCTGGGATATTTGTATATGTGTTAACTTTGGTTGTCTTAATATAGCCTGTATCTTCAAGCTCGATCTGTCCTTTAAAAATATCTGTGTTTGGCTTGTGTCCGATTCCCAAAAATATACCTTCAACCTCCTGATCAGTTACTTCACCGGTTTTAATATTTTTCAGCCTGGCGTGAGTAACCCTTTTTTTATTGCCTTCAGTTACTCCAATTACTTCTTCAAGTACGGTATCGGTAACAAGCTTTATCTTCGGATTTTTTTTAGCTCTATCAAGCATAATTTTCGAAGCGCGGAATTCTTCCCTGCGGTGCACAATCATTACTTCTTTACCGAATTTTGTCAGGTAGTTAGCTTCCTCCATTGCTGTATCGCCGCCGCCAATGACAATAATTCTCTGATCTTTAAAGAAGAAACCATCGCATGTTGCGCATGCTGATACTCCAAAGCCCATATATTCTGATTCCGATGGCAGTCCAAGAAGCTTGGCAGATGCACCAGTTGCTATTATAACTGTATGAGCAAGATATTCTTTTCCTTCAACATATAATTTAAAAGGTGACTTTGAAAAATCAACTTTATCAACATATTTAAACTGGCAGTCAGCCCCAAAACGCTGAGCCTGTTTGCGCATTACATCCATAAGCTCAGGACCCATTATGCCGTGTTCAAATCCGGGGTAATTCTCAACTTCTGTAGTAATGGTTAACTGCCCTCCGGGCTGCATGCCTTCAAATACAAGGGGTTTCAGGTTCGCGCGCCCGCTGTATAATGCGGCTGTTAAGCCCGCCGGACCCGACCCTATGATAATTACATTGTGTACATTCTGATCATTCATTTTAGTAATAAATTAACATTAATTAAAAATAAAAATTATTTGTATTTGTTCACTTTTTGTTTAATTGCTTCGTTGTTTGGGTTCATCTGTAAAGCGTCATTCCATGCTTTTAAAGCTTTAACAACTTCTCCCATTGCTTCATATACATCACCAAGGTGGTCGAGAAGTGTTTCATTTTTACCAAGCTTTATCGCTTTATCAATATATATTACAGCATTTTTGTAATCCTTTAGTTTATAAAGTATCCAGCCGTACGTATCAAGGTATGAAGCGTTATCAGGTTCTTTTTCAATTGTCTTTTTAGACATTTCCTTCGCCTCGATCAGATTCTCACCAATTTCAGATAAATGGTAAGCGTAATTATTCAGCAGAAGAATATTATCGGGGTGATACTTAAACGCCTGTTCGTAAAGCTTTGAGCACTCGGCGTTCATTTTCAGATCATCATAAACAAGCCCTAAATTACTTAAAGTGTTCAGGTCACCCGGATTCTGTTCCAGCGCATTTTCAAGATATGGCAATGCGGCGCGGTTATCACCAAGCCTGTAAAATGAATTTCCCGTGAGATAATTAAGCCTGAAGTCATCCGGAAATTTATCAGTGCCGCGTTTGAAAATATCCATCGACTTACTGAAATTATTCTTTTCATAATAATAAAAGCCCACTTGAACGTAGAGTTCAGCCGAAGTATCCGTTGCCGCAAGCAGACCGGCAAAACGTTCATCAGCAGTTTCAGGGTTATCCTGTACATCCATGTAAATGAGGTAGAAGGAAGGCATCCATTCATTTGGATAGGCTGTTTCCAGGTTCTGCAGAATATTGCGTGATACTCCGCGTGCTTCTTTATCCTGCTCAGATGCCTGCAAAAAGGCTATTGCTACATCCATCTTCGTCATGAAATCGACGCTATCCCTGTTGAGCAGCTTACTGTATTTCTCAAATGCTTCAGCATTTTTATGCTGGCGGAAGTAAAGCTTAATTACTTCAGTCTGCACGTCACGGTTATTGGGGTTAGTGCTTAATATCTCTTCGTAGATCCTGATTGCATTATCATAGTCGGGTATCTTCACATAAGTAGCCGCGGCGGAATATTTCAGATTAATATCTGTTGGATTAAGTACAAGTAATTTTTCCACAGTCGCGGCAGTATTGGCGTAGTCACTGAAACCCTCATATATATCTGCCATTCTCAAAAGAACAGTTTCATCATACTGATAATTTTCGGTAATGTTCTCATAATATTTCAACGCTTCTGAAGGCATCTTTATCGCTTCATACATTCTACCCATGTTATAGATGATGTTAATATCATCCGGGCGTTTTTCGTAGATATCTTTAAGATATTTTATGGCATTTGTATAGTCGCCTAAAATAATGTATGTATCAGAAACCTGTTCTTTGTATTCTAAATTATTTGGGTTAATTTTGATCGCTTCAAGCCCGTACTCCAGCGCTTTTTGGTGCTGGGTAACATTGGTGTATAATCTTGATAGTGCGAAATAAATTCCCGCAGCTTTTTCGATCTTTAAAGCATCATTGTATTTGCTTATTGCGGCAAGATAGTTGTCTTTCAGTTCAAGGGTTTTAGCCTCAATAAAAAGCTCAACGGCTTTCGGGTTAGAGGGGTCATCCTGAGCAAAATTATTGCCGAAAACTGCAAAAAACAGAACAAAAATTAAGAAAATTCTTTTCATTGGAATGGTAAATATAGCCTTATACTATTTTAATAACAAAGTAAAAATGCGGTTTAAACACTGAATATCAATAATTATACTGTAAAATATGAGTAAAAAAGTTAAATTAGTTCACATAATAAACAACATTTAAAA
>JABFSP010000143.1 GCA_013140565.1 Ignavibacteria bacterium | reverse complement strand
GTATAGAAAGTGGTTTGATGAGATATTACGGGGGACTAAAAAAATAGAGTTTAGAGAAATTAAACCTTATTATGATAGGTTATTAAAAAATCATTATGACGAGGTCAAGTTTGTTAACGGTTATGGCAAAGTGAGACCATTTCTTGTCATTAAGATCACCAAGATAATCAAAGGTAAAGAATTCTACGAAATACATTTAGGTAATATTATAGAAACAGGAAACCTGTAACTTGTATCATGCAATTATTAAATCAGTGAAATCAATTAATCAGATAAATCTGTGATAAAGAACTATATAAACGGTGTATTAGTTGAACCGGTATCGGAGAAGTATTTCGATAACTTCGATCCGGCAATTGGCGAAGCGTATGGTATTGTACCTGATTCCGATGAGCGGGATGTTGAATTGGCTGTAGCCGCAGCGGAAGCTGCTTTTCCTTCGTGGGCAGCATTACCACCGGATGAACGCTCCCGTATTATGTTCAAAATTGCTGACCTCATCAAGCGCGATCTGGCTGAGTTTGCACGGGCGGAATGCATCGATAACGGAAAGCCGCTTACGCTGGCAAAGACAGTTGATATACCAAGAGCTATTAAAAATTTCGAGTTCTTCGCATCTGCAATTCACGGTTTTGCAAGTGAGGCTCACCAGATGGATGGTGAAGCAGTTAATTATACTTTGCGCAGTCCTGTAGGAATGGTCGGCGCAATATCACCGTGGAACCTGCCGCTGTATCTGTTTACATGGAAGATCGCACCTGCACTTATAACGGGAAATTGCGTAATTGCAAAACCATCTGAAATTACACCTATGACGGCATATCTGCTATCGGAAGCATGCGTTGAGGCGGGTCTGCCTGAAGGAGTGCTGAACATTGTTCACGGTTACGGGCATAAAGTCGGCAAAGCCATTACTGCTCACCCCAAAATTAAGGCAATTACATTCACAGGCGGTACAAAAACGGGAGCCGATATTGCTTCAGTCGCTGCGCCAATGTTCAAAAAGTTATCACTTGAGCTTGGCGGCAAAAATCCGAACATTATTTTTGCTGATGCAAACTACGAAAGGATGCTGAGCACTACTGTTATGTCATCATTCCGCAACCAGGGTGAAATTTGCCTGTGCGGCTCGAGGATATTTATTGAAAAGTCAATTTATGAGAAATTCATAAAGGATTTTGTTGATCGCACCAAAGCTTTAAAAATTGGCGACCCGCTTCAAAACGATACTGACCAGGGAGCTATTGTATCCAGGGAGCATATGGAAAAAGTTTTAGGTTACATTAAACTTGCACAGGATGAAGGCGGTACAATACTATGCGGCGGAAAACAGTTCATACCCGAAGGCAGATGTGATAACGGCTGGTTTATTGAACCTACGATTATTGAGGGTTTGGCATATAATTGCAGAACCAATCAGGAAGAGATTTTCGGGCCGGTTGTGACAATTACACCGTTTGAAACTGAAGAGGAAGTGTTGATGATGGCAAACAGTACTGAGTACGGGCTGGCATCAATAATATGGACAGAGAATCTTTCACGCGCACACAGGATGGCGGCGAATATTCAGACCGGTATAGTATGGATAAATTGCTGGATGGTGCGCGACCTGCGCACGCCGTTCGGCGGAATGAAGTCATCCGGCGTTGGCAGGGAAGGCGGCATGGAAGCTTTGAGGTTTTTTACTGAGCCCAAAAATGTTTGTGTAAAATTATAGTTTTTAAATGGTCATATTCCGGTGGGAAAATGGAAAATAGTAAATATTTTTCCGTAAATTAACTTAAATTTTATTATGCTCGGAATCTGTATAGAACTTAAAACCACCTGCAAACACTGCAGCTCACCGCTTATGCTGAACGCATTCACTGAAAATGTATTGTGCCCATCATGTTATAAGTTTAATGTTTTTGATGGCGAAGAATGGAAGAACCTTCTTGAAGATGCTCTGCAGGAAGCTCCCAAAATGGAATTAGGCGAAGGTCAGCCTTCAACAATTATGCGGGGACAGTACACATACCAGCTTATGTACGGCAGGCAGGAACCAAGATGCGGAAAGTGTAAAACAAATATTGACCTGAGTAAGATCGAAGAATTTTCAGTAAAAGGCAGTGCAGTTTGCAGCAAATGTTCCGCAGAAATCTTCGTACGCAAACCGGATGAGTTGATAGCAGAAAGCTTTTCAAATGTTAAATATCTGGTGGGTGAAGATGACGATCAGTTAAAGAAAAATCCCGAACCGGGCAAACTTCCGTCTTCAGCAAAACCTGTGCTGTTTACATGTCCCGCATGCGCAGGCAATCTGGAAATTGACGGCACCGACCGTATGGTGAACTGCAAATTCTGCGATTCACAAATCTACCTGCCGGATGACCTTTGGTTGAGGCTCCATCCTGTTAAGGAAGTATCACGCTGGTACATGGTTCTTGATGAAAACGCTCTGCCGCCTCAAGGCAAAATGCCCGAATGGTATTACTTATCCGATATGATTGCCGACAGGCAGGGCAATGTATATTTTGCTACTGCACAGGATGGCGAAAATGATTTTATGGTATGGTCAATTGATAAGGACCTGAACACACGCTGGATTAGAAAAGATATTAAGTTCAATTACGAGCACACAAGGATGGAAATCGCTCATGACGGTAATTTGTATCTCTATAATGAAAACAGGCATTCACTCGTAAAAGTAAGCTCTAAAGATGGCTCGCTGATCCAAAAGATAGAAGGAAGTAAAGACCGCAAAAAGCTGAATATGAAAGGCTGCAAGCGCCTTGTAGCTTATCCTGATGGAACCCTGCTTACTAATATCAATCATGTTTTTGCCAGGTTCAATGAAGATGGAGAGCGGGTTGAGCTATGGGAATCGAAAAAATTCGGGCTCTTCTCAGCGGGTGCAGGGGATGATATCCCTGAGGGTGATGGTGAATGGGCGCCGTACGTAAAAGATGTGGGTTCTAATCCGAAAAAGATAAATGGTGATTTCACATACATGAACATAGGTCTGGACGGCTATTTGTATATGCTTGATAGGAGCTCCAGTGATGGCGAGCTTGCCAAGTTTGAGCTATCAGGTACACAAGTATGGTCAAAGTACATTCCGTTAAACTATAAAGAGTGCCGCCCATGCCAGGATGAAAGAGGTTACATTTATATTATTGGAACTGATGATAAATCAAATACGAGGATCATCAGGTACCATACATCTTCTGATAGTTTTGAAACAATTGTGACTGATCTTAAAGAAGGCGGCTTTCTTGAAGAAGAAGATACAATTGCAGTACTTCCTGATGGTACGGTATTTGCGGCGAAATTTCATAACAGGCTTAAAGTATTTTCGCCAACTATGGATATGATATACCGCTCTGAACAAAGCAAAGAAGATGATGAGCTGGAACAAAGAAGAAGGAAAGATAAAATAGAAAAAGACGAGGAGTTTGAAGACTGATGCTTTCTTTCTGGGAAAAAAACTCGTTTCTTAATTACGATATAATTATCGTAGGCAGCGGTATACTTGGACTTTCAACCGCATGTGAGATCAAGGAAAGGTTTCCGGAGAAAAATATATTGGTACTTGAGCGCGGCATACTGCCAACAGGTGCAAGCACCAAAAACGCGGGATTCCTTTGCTTCGGCTCGCTTACAGAAATACTAGCGGATATAGAAATCAAAGGCGAAGCGGAGACACTTTCCCTTGTTGAAAAAAGATGGGCAGGAATAAATTACCTAAAGCAAAGATTATCAGAAAATAAAATTGGATATCTTTCATACGGCGGGTATGACCTGATTGATACACCGCGTTCAACTGTTATCAGGAAAGTAGAGAAGGTAAACGATCTTTTGAGGCAGGTTTTTGATAAAGATGTGTTTGAGGTAGCAGATAGTAAGATAAAAGAATTTGGATTCAATTCTGAACTTGTTTCACATCTTATTTATTCGCCTTTTGAAGCGCAGATCGATACAGGTGAAATGATGAAGACCCTTCTGAAGTATGCCCAGTTCCTTGGCATACAGATAATAAACGGCGCTGAAGCAAAAGAAATATCAGGCGGCAAAGTTGCTGTGTGGCACTCGGCATTAAACGAACAAATTACATTTAAATCTGATAAAGTTATAATTTGCGCTAATGCATTTATGAATCAGATTCTGCCGGAGCCCGCTGTAAAACCGGGCAGGGGGCAAGTATTAATAACTGATGAAATTGATAATCTTAAATTTAAAGGAATTTTCCATTATGATGAAGGATTTTATTACTTCAGGAATTACGGCAGCCGTGTAATAATTGGCGGCGGCAGGAATCTGGATTTCAGGAAGGAAGAATCTTATGATTTCAGCTACAATGAAAAAATAATTGATGACCTTAAGAACAAGCTGGATAATATGATACTGCCCGGAGTGAAGTATAATATAACTGATAAATGGACAGGGATAATGGGATTTACAGAAAATAAACTGCCTGAAATTAAGGTTATTGATAACAATACAATTGCTGCATTAAGCTGCAACGGAATGGGTATAGCGCTTTCAAGCTACATAGCCCGTGAAATTGCCGGCTTATTGAATTAATTTATTTAAAGCGCTCAGTTCTTTACGAGACCTTGATCTTAACCCTGCCGATGAATTTTTAAGTGAAACATTTATATATTCAATGACTTCTTTTGCCAGCTCAGGATACAATTTGGCAAGTCTTGAAGCTACTGACATGGAAAATACTCTTACAGCTATAGTTTCCTGAGGGTCAGAGAGGTATTTTAAGCAGAGATCAAAAACTTTTGCATGATATTTTTCAGGGATATTCAAAAACTGTAAAACCCTGATAACATTTCTTTTTGCTGCTGTATGAATTTCCGGATCATCAAGCCTGTTTATTATAACCCCCATATTTTTTTCCACAAGTTCAGGGTATTTTTCCGCAATATCACATATAACCCATGATATCCTTTGAACAACCCTGTATTCATCATGCAGGAACAGATAAAGATACTGCCTGAACCGGTCTTCATTATTACCGATCCAGGCAGCAATTTTTTTAGCCTGTTTTTTTGAGTGCTCCTTTAATGCTTCTTCACGCAGATCCATTTTACAATATCTTACATGTTGCTTTCATCAGCAGTTGGTCCGTACATACTTGGCAGGGGAATATCAAGCAGCCTTAAATAAACACCAAGCTGCGCGCGGTGATGTACTTCATGGTTAAACACAAATGAACGTAATACAGCAGCCTTAGGCAGAGTAAAGAATATTTTATCACCCTGTCTCATTGTCCAGTTTTCCATGAACTTCGCATCATCTGCTTTTTTTAAACACTCGGTAGCTTTTTCAACCTGTGTGTCAAAATTCTTTACAAGTTCTTCTGTTGTTGCGGGTATTACGGGCTTATATTCCCACTTCGCGAAATCAAGTTCATCCTGATCCATAGTCACCATTGTCCAGCCTAATAACTCAGAAACATGGTGAGCCAGATTGCCAAGCTTCATCGATTTTGCGTGCGGTGTCCAGTCAGCCTTATCCATTGGCACACGTTCAAGTAACTTTCTTGTTGCGGCAGCTTCCTGCTGAAGCTCCGCGATAAATACTTCGTTCATTCCCATAGAATTGATATATTTTAGGATTATTGAATAATAGAAAAACAAAATAACTTTACACAAACGGTTAAACAATGAAAATCGGGGAATATCCCTGTTAAATATTTGTTAAATGCGGAACTTTACAATTGTTTTTGCACTACAATATTCATAATTTTGTTAACTTACGGGAAATGAAAGTCCCCTCCCAGAAATTGCTGAAAATATGAAAAAAATCGCTGTTTTGCTGTTATTTGTTCTTGCTGTAACCGGTACCTATTCCGCTGAACCAAGCTGGTATAAGCTTTTGACAGGCACTATTGATTCATACCCCGTTACCATGAGCCTTGTTAAGTTTGGTGAAGAAGTCCGCGGCTTCTATTATTATGATAAATATAAACAGCCAATGGATGTTTACGGAAATGTAAAGGGTGATTCAATTACGCTGTATTCCTATTCAGGTTATGATGATTCCGAATCATTTAAAGGTGTATTAAAGGGCAGCAATTTTTCCGGTAAATGGGATAAACCTTCGCAGAATAAAATTTTTAATTTTTCGCTTACCTCTGATAAAAAACAAAGCGGTTATTTTGAATTTGTTTATGTTGAAGGCAAGGAAAGATTTTTTAAGGATCTTGAGTCCCCGTTCTGCAATTACACGGAAGGTACAATTTGGCCAACAGATGATTACACGAGTGCTTTGTTTATCAGAAACTATATCCTGAAATCAAAGAACATGAAGACAGGTGCATCGGAAATTGGTGAGCAGATGTTAGGCAATAAGAAAAAATTCATGAAGGATTTTAAGGAATATAATAAAGATCTTAACCGTGATGATATGGGAGACGGTTGGAGCTACTCACTTGAGAGCCAGAACATAAGCATTCCGGTATTTTTTAATGATAAGCTGTTTGTGCTTTCGAGTTTTGATTATTCATACACAGGCGGAGCGCACGGAAATTACGGTACGGGTTTTACTAATCTTGACCTGAAGCGAAAAAAAGTTCTTACACTGGATGATGTTGTTACTAAAAAAGGAATGGAAAAACTTCCGGCACTGCTAGAAAAATACTTCAAGTTACAAAGAGGCGTTCCGCAGGAAAAAACACTGCAGGATGCGGGTTTGTTTCTTGATACAATTCCTGTAAATGAGAATTTTATGATATCACCGGGTAATATTATGTTCAACTATATTCCATACGAAATTGCATCATATGCTGATGGTGAGATAAAGATCACAATTCCCTACAGTGAATTTGCTGATTTCGTGAAACCGGAAGTAAAGGATCTTTTTAAAGAGTAATGGCAGATAATAAAGATATTAATACTGATATTGTAAATTCAGGGAAAGCCCCTGAACCCGTAGGGTTATACCCGCACGCTAGGCGCGCGGGAAATCTGCTGTTCCTTTCTGGCGTGGGTCCAAGGGAGCGCGGCACAAAAAAAATTCCCGGTGTTACGCTTGATGAAAGCGGTAACATTGTTTCGTATGATATCGAAACCCAGTGCCGCTCGGTATTCCAGAATGTAAAATGGATACTCGAAGAAGCAGGCTCGGGATGGGATAAACTGATAGACGTTACGGTATTTCTCACCAATATGAAAGATGACTTCCCGGTATACAACAAGCTTTGGGCGGAGTATTTTAAGGATAACCAGCCCTGCCGCACAACCATTGAAATTAACTGTTTGCCAACACCTATAGCTATTGAACTGAAATGTATTGCGCTTGCGGAAAACAACGGGCAGAAATAATAACATTTATTTCCGCGATTGGCTTATTAATTCTATTACCTGCATATTTTATGATATCTGATGCAACTGTGAAACATAAATATACATATCTTGCCATTGGCGATTCCTACACAATTGGCGAGATGGTTACCGAAAACGAACGCTTTCCTGTGCAGCTAAGCGCAAGACTTAATTTCGACAGCATCGATATTACTGAACCGCTTATCATTGCCAAAACCGGGTGGACAACCGATGAACTGCTTGCCGCAATAAAAGAGAAGAATGTTAAAGATACATTTAGTATTGTTACGCTGTTAATTGGAGTAAATAACCAGTACCGCGGGCGAAGTTCTGAAGGATACCGCGCGGAACTGAAACAGCTTTTGGATATTGCCGTAAAATATACGGGCGGTAAAAAGGAAAATGTGTTTGTGCTATCAATACCTGACTGGGGTGTAACCCCCTTTGCCGAAGGCAAAGACCGCGGCAAAATTGCCGCTGAAATTGATGAGTATAACCGGGTAAAGAAAGAAGAATGCGAGAAACTGGGGGTAAAGTATTACGATATTACCGGAATTTCCCGAATAAAGGATCCGGATATGATAGCAACAGACGGACTTCACCCATCAGGCGAAATGTATAAAATGTGGGTAGATAAGATCTACAGCGATATTAAAACAACTTTAAAATAAAGTAACTTCTGACTTCAAAAGTCTGTTTATTTATCACAAGACTTTTGAAGTCTTATTACTTAGCCATTTGAAAATCAATCTCGCCGAAATATTAATTAAAGATTATACCTACGAACTTCCCGCAGAAAAGATCGCGCAGTTCCCTTTGAAAGAACGTGACAGCTCAAAATTACTCATATACAATAAAGGCAATATCTCGCAGGATACTTTCCATAATATTCCAAATGTCATACCGAAAAACTCCCTGCTGATATTTAACGATACAAAAGTTATTAATGCCAGGTTAAAATTCCAGAATCCGGCAGGTAAAGAAATTGAAGTTTTCACATTGGAACCTGCTGAGAATACGGAGCTTGTTTCAGCGCTAAGCGAAAAAGGTTCAGCCATTTGGATATGTTTAGTCGGAAATCTCAAAGCATGGAAATCAGGTACTTTAACAACGAGCAAAATATTTAATGGCACGGAGTGCCGGCTTGAAGCGGAGCTTCTTTACAAACAAACGGATGCATTTCTTGTCAAGTTAAGCTGGCAGCCTGGGCATTTTTCTTTTGCTGAAATTCTTGAAATATTCGGGCAGATACCGCTTCCGCCGTATATGAAGCGCGATTCCACACCTGATGATAAGACTACATACCAGACGGTATATTCAGAAGCCGAAGGCTCTGTTGCCGCACCAACTGCGGGACTGCATTTCACTCAAGGTGTACTGGATTCTTTCAAAAAAAATAATATCAAAACAGGATTTGTAACACTCCACGTAGGTGCCGGAACATTTAAGCCGGTTAAGACCGAAAATATTTCAGAGCACGATATGCATTCAGAAAGCATATATGTTGATCTAAGCCTTGTGGAAGAAATTACCGCAAATATTGGTACAAACAGAATTATTGCCGTGGGGACAACTTCAATGCGAACTATTGAATCACTCTACTGGTTCGGCGTTCAGCTATTGCAGGGCAGATTTAAAGGGGGTGAGCTAAATATATCTCAATGGGAGCCGTATGAAAATGAACCGGAAGAACCCGCAAAAGCTTTCGAGGCTATCATTGTTTATATGAAACAAAACAACCTAAAATACCTTTACGGAAAGACCAATATTATTATTGTTCCGGGGTATGATTTTAAGGTATTTTCAGGCATTATTACAAATTTCCACCAGCCCCAAAGCACACTTTTACTGCTTATTGCCGCATTTATTGGGAGTGACTGGAAGGGGCTCTATGAATATGCTTTAAATAATGATTTCCGTTTCTTAAGTTACGGTGATAGCTCAATTTTATTAAAGTAAACTAACTATATGGGTGTAATCGTCATTTCGGCATACAAACCAAAACCGGGCAAAGATGCCGAACTGCTTGAAGCAGTCAGAACACACGTTCCGATATTAAGAGAGCTTAGTTTAGTAACAAACCGCCCCGTAACAGCTATGAAAGCCAAAGATGGCACGATACTTGAAGTGTTTGAATGGGTTTCACAGGATGCAATTAATGCCGCTCATAAGGATCCGGCAGTGCACAAAATGTGGGGCGAGTTTGAAGCCTGCTGTGAATATGTTAAGCTTATTGATGTTGCGGAGTGTGCCGGATTATTCGCTGAATTCACACCGGTAGAATTATGACTTGTAAGACTATTTGAAATAGATAATAAGCTTTTCAACTAAATAAATTATACAATGCTCGAAACATTACAAAAGAACTGGTGGTTAATTGCAGTAAGGGGTGTGCTTGCAATAGTATTCGGGGTGCTTGCGCTCGCATCTCCGTATATTGTAATATTTTCACTCATAACATTCTTTGCTTTCTTCGCTATTCTATCGGGATTCTTTATCTTAACCCTCGCTTTCCTTGGTGAAACCGATAACAAAGGCTTAAGGATAATTGAAGGATTGATCTTTTTAGGAGCGGGAATTGTTGTATTACTGAATCCCGTTTCAGCGCTGGGCGGAATTATGATATTTATTGCCGCATGGGCAATACTTTCGGGGCTTATCCATATTATTGGAGCAATTAAGATGCGGAAGGTTATAACAAACGAATGGCTGATGATTCTAAATGGTGTTATATCTATTATATTCGGTATACTGCTTGCGGGAAACCTGATACAGGGCGCGGGTGTAATGCTCATGGTATTTGGAGCATTTGCAATACTCAGCGGGATATTTTCAATCATGCTTGCATTCAGAATAAGAACATACAAATTAAATTAAAATAATATAATCATGGCAGAAGACGAAAATGTAAGTCCGGGCGGGATAGATTCAGAAGGCGGCGAAGGCAATGAAGATATGAATGATGAATATCTTGTATCGGTATTTAAGACCGATAACATGGCGATAATCGCTGTCGTAAAATCAATTCTCGATGAAGCGGGAATTAAATATATGGCAAAGGGTGATAATATGCAGTCCGTTGTTCCGATAAACGCGTTTCCTGTTGATTTCCAGGTAATGCCGGATGATGTTGAGTACGCAAAAGACCTGCTGAAGGAAGTTGATGAGAATTCAGACTGGTATAACGAAGATTCACCCGATGATTCAGGTGAAGAAACTCCTAATCCTTAATTGAACTGAAAATATAAATTAATTTTATGCTCAAAAAGTCGTTATTATTTTTGCTTCTTTTGGTATGTTCACTTTATGGGCAAACCACCGAGGTTGTATTCATACAAATGAACGATGTTTACGAAATCGCGCCGCTTGAAGGCGGCAAATACGGGGGACTCGCGCGTGTAAAAACTGTTATTGATAAAATTAAACAGACTAATCCCCATACATATGTAATTCTTTCAGGTGATTTTATCTCACCCAGCGCGCTTGGTACAAGTACATACGAAGATAAACGCATCAACGGCAGGCAGATGGTGGATGTACTCAATGCCATCGGTCTGGATTTCGTTACATTCGGCAATCACGAGTTTGACTATAAGTATGAAGTATTGCAGGATAGACTGAATGAGTCGAAGTTTGAGTGGATATCCTCCAATACTTTTCAAAACACTAATGGCGAAATCGCTCCCTTCAAACAAAACGTTAATCCGGTTCCTGAATATAAAATTATCAAAACCCCGGGGTATTTAAAGGGTCAGCCTATAAGACTTGGGATTATCGGTATCTGCATTAACGCGAACAAACAGCCTTATGTATCATATAATGATTATTACGGTTCTGCCAAACAGGTTTATACTACAATAAAAGACAGCATTGATTACCTAATTGGTATCACACATCTGAATATTGATGAGGATAAAAAGCTGGCAGCGGAGCTGCCTGAGCTGAAGCTCATTATGGGGGGACATGAACATGTAAACATGCTGCATAAAGTCGGTGAAACAATTATCACCAAAGCCGATGCCAATGCAATTTCGGTTTATGTTCACAGGCTTATTTTTGATGAACAGAATAACCTGCTGGAAATTAAAAATGAGCTTGTAACCATTGATGAAAAAATACCCGAAGATCCGAAGGTTAAAGAACTTGTTGATGAATGGGTAACACGCGCATTTAAAGGATTCTACGATAAGGGCTTTGACCCGCTTAAAATGGTAATTGACCTGAAGAAAGATACACTCGACGGAAAAGATGAGACGGTACGTTACTCACAATGTGCTTTGGGTTACCTGATTGGTACTGCGATGTTTTTTGCTGCAAAAGATGTTGATATTGCTTTCTTTAACAGCGGAGCAATAAGGATAGATGATAAACTCACGGGCGAAGTAACACAGTATGATATTATACGCGTGTTGCCCTTCGGCGGAAGGATACTTCGTGTTGAGCTTAAAGGATCTCTGCTGAAACAGATAATTGAAACGGGATTTTCGCAGCCGGGAAGCGGGGGATATATACAGTATTACGGACTTGAACAGACCGCAGCCGGATACAAAGTTAAAAACGCGCTGATAGATGAAAATAAGATCTATTCAGCCGCAGTTGCTGATTATCTGCTAAGCGGTATGGAGTATAACTTTGGCTATCTGACGAAAGATAACCCGGGTATTATTAAAGTGACTGAACCAAATCCCAATGACAAAAATGATCTTTGTAATGATATACGTTTTGCAGTAATAAATTATCTTGAAAAATGGAACAGGTAAAAAAATGAATCAGATAGAAATGCGGAACGGGTAGAAATGTGGAAAATATAAATCTAACAACAGTTATTGCAGGCGGATTTTTAGTATTATCATTTATAATCCTTTATATCTTTAAACATAAAAAAAGAAAATAAATAAACGAGTAGTGTTTTTATTACTTTTCGCGTTTTATTTTATCAATATACCTTAGATCAATTAATGAGCCTTTTATTGAATTTTTAACGGCATTTATATATGTATCATTGATATCCATATTTGATACCTTCACCCCGGCATTTTCTGAACTATTCCCTGCTGAATATTCCTGGTATAACAT
>JABFSP010000206.1 GCA_013140565.1 Ignavibacteria bacterium | reverse complement strand
TCGCTGGACTCTGCTATAGATAAGCCCCGCTTCCACCACCAGTGGCAGCCTGAGTATTTGCAGTATGAAGCGGGAGCGATAGATGACGAAGTAATGGCTAAACTCACAGAAAAAGGTCACCCGGTAAAACAGATACCAGATTATGGCAGGGTTGAAGGCATATTAATAGACTGGAAGAATAAAAAGTATTACGGTCACAGTGACCGCCGCGGCTACGGCGCGGCAATAGGCTATTAAACAAGAATCAGTCTACGCAGAGTCTCCCGCAGGGGACTCTGCAGAAAATAATTATTTATTAGAACTAAATGAAATCAAAAATAATTTTATTTGCAATATTTGTAACAATGATTTTCATTTCATCCTGTTCCGGACTCAAAGATATCGAAAACTATAAGGGTGAAAACATTTCCATGGGAGTTGGTGATACAGCTTCAGTTAAAATGGAAGCGGATACTTACCAGGGATACGACTGGGTAGTCTCATCGAACACTAATTCAGCCGTTGCAAAGTATGATGGTAAAGATAACCTGCCGGGTAAAAAAAATACTGATCCCGCAATCCAGGTAATCAAATTTAAAGGATTGAAAAAAGGTAAAACTATTATTACTTTGAATTATGTCAAAAAGGGCGACCTTATTGCCAAAAAGACAAGAACTATTAATATAACGGTATACTAAAACTAAACGGATAAATATTTGAAGTTAAAATTTTTTGTTGTATTATTATTTGTTGTATCACAGTCTGTTTTTTCATTCAGTGATACTTCTTCTCACTCCGAACCCGGGCAATATACTTTTGTCCGGCAGGATTACTTTGGTTTGAACGATGATTACGAAACTCCATTTTTTGTATTTAAAGGAAAAAAACCGGGACCCGTTATGATACTTGATGGAGGAATTCATGGCGATGAAATTGCATCATACATGGCATGTGACTCAATTGTAAAATATATCAATCTATATTCAGGTACATTAATTGTTATCCCAAGAACAAATATCATTGCATGTAAGCAAAACACAAGGGAAGTCAACTTTGATTTTAACCATGCCTTTCCTGGTGATATAACAAATGATACATACGAATACCGCCTGGCGTATGAATTTATGTGGCTGGTTGATAGTGTTAAACCTGATCTGATAATTAATCTTCATGAAGCTCGTACCAAATGGTCTCCTAAGGCGCTTACCGACCCCGAAAAAGCATACGGACAGATAGTTATATCATGTTTGCAGCCTTTTGAAGAGCTGCTTGTGAGAAGTGTGGATAATATGAATAAAAGAATTCCGGAAGGCGATTTTACTTTCCATACCCATTATTATTCATTAAGGACATACAGCTCACTGGATAATTTTGTTACGAAATTCAATATTAAGTCATATACAGTTGAAACATACCGCGGCTTCGCGATTGAAGATCGCGTAAAGCTTCAGATTATCGCTTCGCTTCAGTTCATGGAAGAGATCGGTCTGGAGTTCAGTTTTCCTGCAGGACAGACCGCATTTCAGTAGTGCAGATCATGTGCCTAAGGTTTAAGTTTCACAACATACAGGATTTGGGTAAATCATATAATTAATTTAAACAGCATGAAAAAAATAATCAACGCATCCGCAGTAGTATTTTTACTGTTCTTTGCATCGTTTTCCTATTCACAGGAAAAAACCTACACCGAAAAGGACGCTGAAATATCAGCGACGGTAGGTGAAAATTTCACAATATCGCTTGAATCAAACCAGTCAACCGGTTACTCATGGTCAGTTGGAATGGTCTCAGATAACGCGCAGGTTGTTGTTGCGGGTATGGATTATGACCTTCCCGATAACGCAAAAACAGGGCAGGGCGGAGCCGAAGTGTGGCACTTAAAAGCAGTTGCACCGGGAACAGTAAAACTCATGTTCTATTATGCAAGGTCATGGGAAAAAGAAGCTCCCTCTAAAACGGTTTCTTTTAACGTAACGATACAGTAAAAACAAAATGCTTCCCTCCGCAGGAGGGAAGCAAATATTCATGTATTTATTGTTGGTGTTATACTCTGCGAGGGACGAAGTTCCGAAGCAGTCTCATTAATTTTACATTTGTTTCCCTCCGAAGGAGTCCTTCGGACAATTCGCCGTGCCAGACCAGTTTGGGAAACCATAAATACTTTTACTTCACTGAAGTTCCTTCAAATTCTATTCTCGGATCAGTTGTACTTATCAGTTCTGATAGTTCATAAACATTCTTATAACCATAACCATAAAGATTAATGTAAGTCGGAATATTCAGCGCAAGCGTTATTCCTTTATCGCCGCCGCCTTTTTTAAGATCGGGTGGTGATGACTTCTTTGTAGGAAAGTTCTCCTGGTCATCTTTAAAATTATTGTTACAATAAATTAGGATCCTGGTAGTGGTTGATGGAATAACTTCAGCGAGGCGTTCCTGTGTGAAATCAGAGAAATTCAAGTGAACAGCGCCTTTTACATGTTTGCTGTTATACATCGCATCGGAACGTGTATCAAGTATTATTACTCCTTCTTCCTTTGCCAATTCAAGGTACTCCGGTAACTCAAACAGTCTGCTGTTTCTGTGTTCCTTTACTTCATCCATCAGCTTATCATAATCTTCAAAGCTAACGTAGGGTGATTTTTCCTGAGAGCAGGCTGTAAATGTATACAGTGATAAAATTAGCAAAATTAGATTGATTTTTCTCATTTTTCAGGTGATTTAGATTGTTATTATCCTTTATAGCCTGAAATCAGGAAAATTGTTCCCAAAACAAGAAAGACCTTTCAGGTTTATTAGAACCTGAAAGGTCTGTAATTCTTGCTGGAGTACATTGACTGTGCTTGCCCGGCTTTGACACGGTCAGTGCCTTATTTACTCTTTATTGCTTCCATATATCGTTTTTTCTATCCTTTTATCAGGCACCAGCCATATTAGTGCTACTAAAACATAAATTCCGCCGGCGGCCCACTGGCTGATATCAAAATATGAAAGTATTATTGCTGTAATATATAATATCGGGGATGCTTTCCCTTTTAGGTCATTCCCGATAGCTTTTTTAAGCAGCGATTCGCTGCCGTGCAACCTTAATATCATTCTTTGCAGAATAAAGTATGAAATTGCTGCCATTAATAAATTTACACCGTAAAGTGTTAATGTTAAAGGCGCGAAATGATTTTCCGCCATCCATCCTGTGGAAAATGGCACAAGGCTCAGCCAGAACAATAAATGCAGATTCGCCCACAGTATTCCGCCGCTCACATTTTTTACGGTGTGCAGCATATGGTGGTGATTGTTCCAGTATATTCCAAGATATATAAAGCTCAGAATATAAGCTATAAAAAAGGGGAGTACAGGCTGCAGAGCAGCCAGGTCGGTACCATGGGGAACCTTAAGCTCAAGCACCATAATAGTGATGATTATC
>JABFSP010000269.1 GCA_013140565.1 Ignavibacteria bacterium | reverse complement strand
GATATAAACAAAGTAGATTTCTCCAAAATTCAGTTCATACTTATGGATCTTGACGGCGTGCTTACCGATGGCTCTATAATATACTCATCCAGCGGCGAAATGCTCAAGGCATTCAACGCGCACGATGGCTTTGGCATAAACCGCGGCAGGCTGCACGGACTCAAATTCGCGATAATCTCCGGTATGACAGCCGTAGCAAATGAAATGCGCGCAAAACGCCTGAATATAGAGGAGCTTTACCAGAACTGCGGTGATAAATGCGAAGCCGCAAACGAAATAAAACAAAAGTATAACCTGGCAGATGAAAACCTTTGTTTCATGGGTGATGATGTGTTCGATATTCCGCTGCTTAACCAGGCCGGATTTTCCGCCTGTCCGCCGGAAGCTGTTGAAGAGGTCCGCAATGAAGTGCATTACATCACAAAAGTTTCCGCAGGTCGCGGCTGTGTGAGGGAAATGATAGACCTAATCCTGAGGAAACAGGGGAAATTGTAGTCTTAGCACAGTAAACCGGTGTCCAGTTTTTTAAATCAGCCCACGGATTTATCCGTGGGTTTTGTTTGATATGCATTAACTAAACCGTTTCAACGGTTTGGATGGTAATGTTTTGAAGACAAAGCACAAGCATCAAATCCCCTTCAGCTTCTTCGCAAGCCACGCACCTGATTCAACCGCACTCTCTTTTTCTAGCCTCGCAAGAATCTCATACGCTGTACCGGCTTTTATTCCGGTTCTGCTCACGGATGTCTTCATGCGCAGCAGCTCGCCCGAATATTTTATGAACGCATTACAGCGCGTACGCATTAAAGGTGATATTTCCTCTGTTGATGAAAAATAATGGCGCAATGTATCAAGTATGCTGTAAGCCGGCTCATACTCACCCAGCTCATAAAATATTTTGAACTGCAATACCTTCACATCGATTTTATGGCGCAGGTAATCATACTTTATATTTATTATATGCTTCAACGCTCTTTCAAACTCGCCTTTGTTAAAGTAAAGCGTTGCATAAGCATGACTCTTCATACTTTCAGCAAATTCTTCAGGCAGCTCAGCGGAATATTTTTCTATAAACCCCTCGGCCCATTCAAACTCATTCATATCACACGCTGTCATAAGGATATTTCTGAAAACAGTAGGCTCAATATTGTTTTCCCGGGAAACTTTATAAACACCCTGCTCCAGCGAGCTTTTATACACCTCAAAAAGCTCTTTGTAATTCTCTTTTTCCTGCTGGTTCTGCTCAAGTCTCATTGCCATATAATTTTCAAGCGCCTGGTAGAGCATGTATTTTTCCCTGTGACCAAAAACATCTCTGTCCTTTTCAACCGTACTTTTAAGTTTCCTGTAGTGCAGCAGACTTTCATCGTTCATTTCGCTTTTATTGCGGTTCATCATATATACCAGGTAATTTATATGAATATACGGGTAAAGCTCCGGGTAATGTTCCTTCAATGCTGCAAGCATTTTTTCATTATCAAGCGAGCCAAGCAGAATATCCGCGTACGTTTTACCGGTTTTAATATTGAACGTAACAGAAGCCGTATCCTTTGTATCCATAAATTTATACGCTGTTATCAGCGCAAACGCCAGCGCATCATCAGTGGATAACAGCAGCCCGTTATACAGCCCCTCCATATCGCTTCTTTTCCAGGCATATTCATTGTAAATGTAGCCAACCCTGAAGCTTTCAAGAAAGTTTGCCGCGCTGCCGCGCCTTTCGGAATTTTCGCCCGTGGCGTTATCTGATTCTGTACTGTTATACTCGGCATCAAACTCCCTGTAAAGATTTTTATCCAGAAGATTTCTGAGGAGCAATAGTTTTTTATTTTTCCTGTCATTTTTTAATCCCGAGTATGTGAGGAATTCCAGAGCCAGTCTGTATAACTCAGAACTTAAAGTTGATAAGATACTCTTTGATCTTTTATCGCCATAAGTTTTACCCGGGTATAATTTTTCATATAACGCACTTTTGGTAATCTGCTCTCCTTTGAATTCCGGCCAGCCGGTTTTGAGTGCATTAAACAAGGGAACACAATCTCTTCCGGTTGAAAAGTACGGTGAGTTGATGAACTTTTCAAGTTCTTTCATTTCAGCCTTTGAAAGGCTCCGCAGAATTCTGATAAGCTTTGATTTATCCAATAAACAATATTTAAATGTCCGTAAACATTGTGAACTTTATATCAAAAAAACAGGTAAAATTAAGTAAATTTAATAAATTTGGGAAATATCACAAAAAAACACTGTGACTTATTAGCTATAATTTCTTTGTAAACTCCCGCATTAGAGCGTATTATTGGATCATTAAGTAACGTAAAATTGAAAATCTATAAAAAATATAATATTAAGGAGTAAGTCATGAACAACAAATTACGAAACACATTAAAAGCTTTTATTCTTTTGGGTGTATTTTTTATTTCCGGGCAAAGCCTGTACTCGCAATCCGCTGTATATTTCTGCACGCAATCCGGGGCTTATTCATACTGCTACGCCATGAATGACGCTGTTGCATGCGCTGAAGCAAAGTGTTATGAGTACGGCGGTTCATCACCAATACTGCTTGCATTTACAAACACAAAAGGCAACGGAGTTATTGTAGAAGGAAAGAACGCCGATGGCAAAAGGGTACTTGGCGCAGCGGTTGGTTATGGTGATTACGGCGCGGCTTTCGATAGGGCTGTACTTGAATGCTATTATGCCGGCAGCGTTACAATTCCAATACAGGTGGCACAGTGGAACGATGGCAGCGATACAAATACAAATTGATCACACATTTTTGATAATTTTAGAAAAATAAAAATATACCATGAAAACAAAAATATTGCTTACCGTTTTACTGCTTATAGCCTGTGCTTATTCTGCAAACTCACAGGAAAGAATTAAATTCAAAAAGGGCGAATACTTTACCAACATTGAAGGCGGAGTTCCAAGAGGCGAAGTCTACTCATATGTTGTTGGCGCATCAAAAGGACAGTTCATGACCATCACCATTATGTCACCCGAAGATAACGCTGTGTTTTATATCTTACGCACAGATAATTGGCAATACATGGCGGGCGCAACTGAGGATAATCCAACAACAAGGTGGGAAGGAACCCTGCCCGCAAACGGCGATTACCAGATAGTTGTAGGCTCAAACCGCGGCGGGGCTGAGTACACCCTGCAGGTAGTTATTGAATAATTATTGATGAATAAATTATGCTTAAAGCCTCCAGATAAATGATATAATACCGGGCAGGTGAGGTTAATTACCTTACCTGCTTTTTTATTTTCACGTAATTGATACTTCATACACTTTTGCGTAATTTGCTGAAAATCTAACCGGGAGAGCAGCGATGAAACTAAAATTATTTATTGTTTTACAATTATTCATTTTTTTCACCACAGCCGTAAAAGCTGACTGGCAGGCACAAACATCAGGTACCACCGAAAATCTTTTCTCATCATATTTTATTAATGCAAATACAGGATGGGTTGTTGGGGCAAACGGGAAGATACTGTTTACTTCAAATGGCGGCACCATGTGGG
Organism: Ignavibacteria bacterium; assembly: GCA_013140565.1. Classification (GTDB taxonomy): domain Bacteria; phylum Bacteroidota; class Ignavibacteria; order Tepidaquicellales; family OLB5; genus OLB5. Next base: position 8,896 of record JABFSP010000269.1, on the reverse strand, counting down.
GCACGCAAACATCAGGCACCACGCAAACCCTTTTTGATGTAAAATTCCCATCTGCATTAAACGGATTTATAATCGGAAGTCTTAATACTTTCCTTAAAACCACCAACGGCGGCATTAACTGGGTTTCGCTTGGTGTGGTGAATATGACAAGCACCAACGACCTGGATTTTGTTGATAACAATACGGGTTATGTTTGCGGCGCAGATGGTGATGTTTCACGGACGACAAACGGCGGCGTTAACTGGACTAAGTTTGATATTTCTTCCACAGATCTTTTTGTAATAGAAGTACTTGACGCATCCACAGTATTTGCCTGCGGGATAAGCGGTTCTGTTTTTAAAACAACCAACAGCGGCGCAAACTGGGTACAGCAGGTAACCGGAAGCAATAATTATATAAGCAGCATGGTCTTTGCTGATAACAATAACGGTTATTTTACAACCCTCGGAATTACCGAGGCGGTATTCAGAACCACAAATGGCGGAACCAACTGGAATGCGGTAACATCACCCGGGAATACTTCAGGGCTTAACGGGCTGGCGATTGTTAATTCATCAACTGTGTACGGGGCGGGACCCGAAGGCAGGATAAGAAGGACAACCAACAGCGGCTCAACCTGGGAAACCCAGCCATCAGGTGATACCACATCGTTTTTAAGAGGTATCACAATGATAGATGCAAATATTGGGTTTGTAGTAGGTAACAACGGCAGGATCCTGAAAACGGTTAACGGCGGTATAGGCATTCAGCAGATAAGTACAAATGTGCCGGCGGGATTTGAATTATCACAAAACTATCCCAACCCGTTCAACCCCGTAACTAATATTAAATTCAGTGTACCAAAATCAGGCATAGTTAAACTAACAGTTTACGATGCTTCCGGCAGGGAAACAGCTACGCTGTTTAACGGCAGACTTTCTGCGGGTACATACAATTATGATTTCGATGCATCGCAGCTTGCAAGCGGAATATATTTTTATAAGCTGGAGTCGAATGATTACAGCCAAACGAAGAAGATGGTTTTGGTTAAATAACGCAGTTACCCAATAGATGAATGTAGTATTTAGCCCACGGATTTATCCGTGGGTTTTGTTTTAGCCAGGGGATTGTAAAACCGTTTCAACGGTTTCTGCAAAAATGTAGATTTCAATATGGTATAGCAGTATTTTCAGTTGTAGCTTCTTTAAAGGAACCTGCTTTTTTATTAAATTTCAATTATTAATAATATATCAAACTTGCCAAGTTAAAACAGAACACTTTTTCGTGTTGCAAATAACAGATACAATATATAAGTTATAAGTACTTTATAACAAATGAAAACATAAACAAATGAAAAATTTATCAAAAGGTTCATTTGTCATACTCCTTTTTCTTCTGACGACAACATCTTTTTATTCGCAATGGCAGCAAACATCATTAAATTCAGGGAATATCCGCGCCCTGGCAGGCGATGAGGAAAACATATTCGCAGCCAGAAGTACTTTGTACAGGTCAACCGATGGAGGAACCTCATGGTTTCCCGCGGGGTTGAGTTCAACTATACAGGATATTTATCTTGAAGGGCAATTGATTTTTGCTGCGACCCAAAACGCAGGTCTCTACAGGTCAAGTAATCTTGGGGTGAACTGGGTTCAGTATAACATGGGAGCCGATGGCGTCAGGTCAGTTACATCTACAGGTAACTTTGTATTCGCCGGTCAGCAGAATTACGGAATGATGAAGTCAGAAAATGCCGGTGTGAACTGGATGGTTGTTTCGGGAGTTCAGGGAAGTATCCCCGCTTTGGCTTCGAACGGCAGCACGATATTTGCAGGCACACATGGAATATACCGTTCAGTAAATAACGGTGTGAACTGGCAGCAAACACTAACGAGGGCAAATCTTGTATATGCAATAGCCATTAATGATAATAGGGTGTATGCCGGCTTTGATAATGAAGGCGTACATATTTCAAGCGATAATGGACTTACGTGGGTGCAATCTTCGCTCAATTCAGTTGATGTGATCTCTCTGGCGGTTACCGGTAATAATGTATTTGCGGGTACTTTTGATAATGGAATTTATTACTCGGGAAATTCTGGCCTAAGCTGGATGCAGATAAATGAAGGTTTAACCGGTCTTGATGTGGAATCATTGCTTATTAACGGAAATTATATTTTTGCGGGGACTTATGATCAGGGTTTATTCAAACGCAGTCTATCAGAAGTACTTAATATTAACAATTTATCATCTGAAATTCCGAAAGCATACACTCTGCATCAAAACTACCCAAACCCATTCAACCCTGTAACAAATATTAATTTCAGCGTACCAAAAACAGGAGTTGTTAAACTTACCGTTTTCGATGCGGCAGGAAGGGAAACAGCAACTCTGCTTAATGGCAGACTTTCAGCGGGTACATATAACTATGATTTTGATGCATCGCAGCTTCCAAGCGGAATATATTTTTATAAGCTTGAATCAAATGATTTCAGCCAGACTAAAAAAATGATATTAGTTAAATAACGCAATGATCCCAAAAATGAATGTAGTATTTAGCCCACGGATTTATCCGTGGGTTTTGTTTTGGTCTGTGGAACATAAAACCGTTTCAACGGTTTCTGCACAAATACATATCTCAATATGATGTATCGGTATTTTTAAATGGTGATTTCTTCCGCACCGAGCATTTTTAGTTTTGTCATTAGCCAGTTCCTTTCAACGGTACCCCCCGAACTTCTCATTTCTGCAAACAACCGGTTAATATCAAAGCTATCCGGTTCTTCACGCAGGTTCATCAGCTTTTGCAGTGAATTCAAAAAGTAACTAAAGGGTAACCTGAACCGCTCACTTACATTTTTACTTTTCAGGTAATGCCGTGATGAATCTATATAGCTTAAAAGAAGCTCGTTTTCATTCAGCTCGAAATATGTTTTTGCGATAAGCGCCCTTGCGGAAAGTTTATCACGCGTATCAAAAAGCTCAAAATCCTTAAGCTGTTCCAACACCTCATCATAGCTGCCTTCATCAAAAAGAATGAAAGCATTAGCCATTGCGTTAACAGGGGCAATCAGTTCAGGATGCAGCTTAGAGCTGTAATCCTTCAGGAATTTCCGCGCCCATTTATTTTTACCCAATAATAGCGCAACATTTATGATCCGGAGGAAAAGCAGCTTTGGTATCTGCCCCTTGGGATAGTATGCCAGCCCTTTTTTAAGCCGGAACTCATTCATATCGAATATCAAACTGTAATATTTTTCCGGTTCAGCAAGCGAGCGGTATTCGCAGTAATTCAGTATCCATATAACAATGTTCCTCTTATCCCTCATACTGAAGCTTTCGAAGTGTTTTTCGTACAATTCCCTCAGTGTGTAAAAATTATCGTCATTTTCCGGTTCCAGAAGAGTAACGAGGCCCCTGTAATAAATATCAAATACAAATGCGTATTTAAATTTGTTTTCATATGCGTACTTAACAATTTTCTTAAGGTCAAGATTGCGGATATACTCATGCGGTACATTGGTTTCATATTTATGATTGAAGTTCTTTGTGTAACCGTCCATATCACCAAGACCGCCCACGATCATCCTGAGCGAAAGCAGCATCTGGTACTCAATAGATCTCAGCGTCAGCTCCGGCAACAGGTGTCTTTTATCAAGCATCTGGTAATATTCTATCCGGCAGTCTTCAAGTCTTCCGTTGTATTCAAAATAATAAAAATCAATTCCGGTATCTTCAATTATTTTTTCCATTTTACCAAGCACATTCTCGTAATTGGCGGCAAGTTTTCTTTCACCCAATTCAAATGTAAGCAGCTCGTTCCTCTGGAAATCATGCTTCTTCAGCGATTCCTGTTCAAGGAATTTGAGTGCAAGTTTTTCCAGGGCAGAGCTCATGTTCCACATGATCTGCCTGTTGAACTTTCTTCCGGGAAATACCTGTTCATGCAGTTTCTCAGGGGTCAATTCGCCGGTTTCAAATGCAGGATACAATTTCTTCAGCTCCTCAAACAGCGGTGCCGGGTTCTTCCCTCTGTTGTGGTAAGGCGATTGAACGAATTTCGAGAAGTCATTCATTTCAGTCTTAGAGAATGTTTTTAATATGTTTATCACTTTCATAACTCTGAACCTCGGGGTTAGTTTACAATATCAAAATCGTAATAAATTGAATAAAAATCAACAATATTCAATTAACCAACACGTTTACCGGGGTTAGTTTAACGCTAATTTTTCTTTGTCTTGCCCTATAAGTATTCCTTATGTTTGTACCACATTAAAAAGCGCATCACAAAAAAAGCAAATTTCTGCTTAGGAGTTAACATGAAAAAAGTAATCATTTTTATTTTTTGTTTGATGCCAAACATTCTTGTATCTCAGGATATTACTATGACGCTGGGGGTAAACGGAGTTCTGAAAATATGGGACGGCAGTACTGCCTTTTTTACATTGCAGCAGTCAACCGGCCAGGTAAATCTTTTAAAAACCATTCGTCTTGAAAATACTACAGGCTCAAGTGTTGGTGTAATATATAAAGGCTATAATCCCTTTATTCACGATTTTAACGCGGCCGGTGCATTTGGAAATGTGTTTATGGGCAATAATTCAGGGAATTTTACCATGAACAGCCAGGCAAGCTATAACACCGGAATTGGAACCTATTCTCTGTTCTCCAATACGTCAGGTTATCACAATACAGGTTTGGGATATGGTTCGCTTTTCAGCAATAACACCGGTGTTAGGAATACTGCAATTGGTTCAAGTTCTTCTATGGTGCTTAGATCAGGAAATGAAAATACATCTGTAGGTTATTATTCGCTGGCCGGCAGTTCGACAGGCTATAACAATACAGCTATTGGTTCGTTTTCTATGACATCCTGGAATAATTCAGGCGCGTATAATAATGCAGTCGGATCATACTCCTTGTACTCTATATCTACCGGTTATCGTAATAATTCAATGGGATATCAAAGCCTGTATAATAATTCTACCGGCAGATATAATACTGCAATAGGAGACCAGGCTATGCTTAACAACACCGATGGATATGAAAATACTTCTGTCGGTGCTTTTTCACTTCTCTCAAATATTTCCGGATTATATAATGTTGCAATTGGTGTCTCAGCACTATTCAATAATTCAATTGGTATCCATAATACCGCAATTGGATGGGATGCCGGATACAATCTTACAACCGGTTCGAACAATATTATTATAGGTTCAAATGCACAGCCAACATCACCAACAGTATCAGGACAAATTACCCTTGGGGGTGGTTTTATAACACAGCTGCGGTGTAATGTAACTTCTATAACAAGCCTTTCGGATGTGCGCGATAAAAAGAACATACAGGATCTTCCGCTTGGGCTGGATCTGATTTCGAAGCTCAGGCCCCGCCAGTTTAACTGGGATAAGCGTGAATGGTATGATGAGAATATTTCAGATGGAAGCAAAACACAGGAAGCACCCACTGCGGGATTTATAGCGCAGGAGCTTGATGAAGTGCAAACCGGCGCGGGTGCGGAGTGGCTTAACCTTGTGCTCAAAGATAATCCTGAAAAATGGGAAGCAACGCCGGGCAATCTGCTGCCGGTAATTGTGAAAGCAATACAGGAGCTGAAAGCAGAAAATGATAAGCTGAAGCAAAGGCAGGAACTTCTTGAAGAAACTATAAATACTCTTAAGAATCAAAACGCAGTAAATGTATCAAATGAAAGGAATTCAAAATGAAAACAATTTTGATTCTTACTTTGCTTATTGTTATGTACGGAAATGCACTTTCCCAAAACATTACCAACACGCTTGGCGCAAACGGACTGTTCACAATTAAGGATGGTACTACAACTTACTTAAGTCTTGGGCTGACAAACGGATATTTGTCACTGAACCGCAGCATCACCCTTCTATATACTACAAATTCAGGCACGGGGGTGATCTACAAAGGAACTGATAGATTTATACATAATTACCAATCTCCTGCATCTTTCGGCGAGAACACTTTTGTTGGAATCAATTCCGGGAACTTTACAATGTCAGGAAGCGCGGGTGAGTCAAGTTACAATACCGGGATAGGGATGTATTCTTTGTTCACAAATTCAACAGGATATAATAATACTGCGTTAGGACATGCTTCATTAACCTATAACAATACGGGTTATCAGAATACTGCCATAGGAACTTCCTCACTGGCATTAAATTCTTCAGGAAATAACAATACGGCGGTTGGATTCCGAAGTCTTTTAGCAAACACAACTGGTTCACTGAATACAGCAATCGGATCCTTTGCATTAAACTTAAATACAATAGGGCTCCAAAACACGGCAATAGGGCATTTCTCTTTATTCTCTAATATTACAGGAGGTAATAATGTTGCTATCGGTCACCAATCACTTTATTCCAACGGGTCGGGTATTGAAAACACCGCTGTTGGCAGCTCTGCGTTATACAGCAACACGACCGGCGTTAAGAACACTGTAGTTGGACTTAACAGCCTCCCCTCAAATACAACAGGGTCATGGAATTCAGCATATGGTCTCGAATCAATGTTGATGAACGTAAGCGGAAGTTCTAATACCGCGTTTGGAACATATTCCGGAATCAATATTACTACAGGCAACAATAACATTGCCTTAGGCTACTTTGTTGAGCTGCCTTCAGGAACTTCAAGCAACCAGGTCAAAATCGGTAACTCTTCAATTTCATATGCCGGCATCCAGGTGGCATGGACAATTACCAGCGACAGGAAATGGAAAGAAAATATAGTTACTTCTTCTCTCGGATTAAGATTCATAAACAGACTGCATCCTGTTTCATATACCAGGATAAATGATGAATCTAAAAAAACAGAGTATGGTTTAATTGCACAGGAAGTTGAAGAAGTATTAAAGGAAGAAGATGCTGAAAACTCTGCAATGATCACAGTTACCGATGAAGGTAATTATGAACTTCGCTACAATGACTTGATTGCCCCAATGGTAAAAGCCATCCAGGAACTGAAAGCTGAAAATGATGTACTCAAAGCAAAGGTTGAATCTCTGAAAACAATTGAAGTGCGCCTCGAAAAACTGGAAAAAATATTTAAACAAAACAGCAATTCTCTAAATGTTAATCTGGCGGAGGAAAAATGAGAACGTACATTCTTTTTTTTATACTTACAGCATTTTTACTGAAATACTCTAACGCTCAGCCGGTATACAGCACAATTACATACGATGCGGGAACATCCATAGAAGTTCAAACCGGCGCGGATGTATGCGCAACTACAATAAATATTAACGGGACTTATTCCGGCGGAGGAAGTATTTGTACCGGAGCGCTGCCGGTTATGCTTTCATCATTCACAGGCACAACGGATAAACGCAATGTAACATTAATGTGGGTTACTGATTGGGAGCTTAATAACAGCGGTTTTGATATCGAAAGAGCAAATCTCACCAAAAGCGGAATTGAAGGATGGAGTAAGATCGCATTCGTTGAAGGCAATGGGACATCTAATGTATCAAATGGATATTTGTTCAAAGATGAAAAGCTTAAAGCGGGCACATACAAATACAGGTTAAAGCAAATTGATTTCAATGGTAACTTTGAATACTTCTCGCTTGAAGCGGATGTAATAGTAAGTCCGCCGTCGGTATTCAGTTTAAGCCAAAATTATCCGAATCCCTCTAACCCCAGGAGCAAAATAGAGTTTGAAATTCCGTTAACGGGAAGGGTCACTTTAAAAGTGTATGATATTCTTGGCAAAGAGGTCTATAATATAATAGATGAAACAAAAGAAGCCGGGTATTACTCCGCCCAATTTGACGGTTCAAATTTAGCAAGCGGAGTTTACTTCTACAGGATAGTTGCTGAGAGTGAAACACAAAAGTTCTCCAAAACATTGAAAATGATATTAGTAAAATAAATGACAAATAAATTTATATACGCATAACAGTAAAAGTGAAATGAAAACAAAACAATTTTTTATTTTTTTTATCTGCTGCATAACTTTGATTTGCATTTTGCAGTCATGCGGCGACGATACGCCGTCGACAGGCACAAATCAAAACACAGGTGTGATCAACACAACACAAATCGGAACACCAAACGGGCCCCCTGTAATTGCATCAATTGGTCCTTCCGGAGGCAGTTTGATCTCAGCAGACAGCTCTTTTGAACTTATCATTCCTGCCGGAGCGCTAAGCGTAAATACTGATATCACTGTTCAGCCGGTCGAAAATTTTTGTTTTAACGGTCATGGTGCTGCTTTTAGATTGACTCCCGAAGGGCAGCAGTTCAGCCAGCCGGTTACTCTCAGGTTTCATTACAGTGAAGAAGTTCTGCAAAGTACTTACGATATCCTTATGGGTATAGCCCGGCAGGATGCACTCGGACACTGGCATTATTTTAACGGTGTTAGTAACGATACGGTGAACCGTGTTATATCTGCAACAATGACGCAATTTGGTTCTGCGGGAGATAACAATTCCGGCGGAGGTGATGTATCGTTTTTTGATATTGCGCATCTTGAGCCTCGTGCCGGAAATGTTTCCATTAATAACAGTCTTGGACTGACCGTATCCTATGAAGCTCTTCCCGGCAAAGATGGGGAATTATCACACCTCCCAAGGCCAATTGGTTCGTGGTGGGTTAATGAAGTTCAAAACGGTAATAACACTATAGGAACAATTATCAACAGACAGGGACAGTTTGCCACCTTTAAGGCTCCACAACAGGTTCCAACTCCTGATATAGTTATGGTCGGCGCTCTTGTAAACACGAATGTTAATTACAGAGGACAGGTAATCGAGACCTATTTGCTGCAATCCCGGGTGAAGATCAAATCAAATATCTACAGATTTCATTTAAGAATAAATGAGCTTGCTGACTGGTATAGCTTTTCGGGTTACCCATGTTTCCTTTCAGATGGTGTAGATATGGAT
>JABFSP010000191.1 GCA_013140565.1 Ignavibacteria bacterium | reverse complement strand
AGCATAATATAATAATTTGTTTATTAATCCAAAATTCTAAAACTAAATTATATTAATACTGATAAAAAAGCCTGTCGGCAATATCATTGACGGGATATCAATAATCCGGAAATTTAAATCAGATCACTTCAATAAATTTTTTAAAAACTGTTCCGTCAGGCTGCCGGATTGTAACAGTGAATATTCCGCGTTTAAGCGGCCGGACTCTGTACTCCCTGCCGGCAAGCTGAACATCTGCGCTTGGGCAGAATTTGCGGTACGCCGGATTAAAAAAACCCCATACAGCAAGCTCTATTCCCAATGAATCATGGACTGCCTGGTAATGCGCGAACGAGTGACAGGTATCACTTCCTATTTTGCCCCAAAACTTCACAGCAATTGTATCGGTATCGTAAACTACCGTTGACGGAACTGAAATGCTGTCAATTTGTATTCTGTAAAGCTCACTTACCGGATCGAGGAACCAGCACGAGGAAAAATAGAACACCGCAGAAATTGCGGCCAGCAGAAGAATCTTTAACATAATTTTACTTTTTGCCAATTATCCCAACTCCTATCCTTGCAAGCCATGTGTTTTTTTTAACTCTGCCGTAAGTATCGTCAAGTGTATATGCCAGATCGGGTTCATACTGAAATTCAGCAATTATTTTGAAATGCTTATCAACAAACTCTGTGCCAAATCCGGTTGTTAAGCCAAATATCATTGTATTAAATTTTTTGTAAGTCGCCGCAAAATCAATATCAGAGTTATTATTTATTTGCAGATCCACTCTTGGACCCGCATAAACATAAAAGTTCATCTTGTTCCAGCCCAGCCTTACCTTTTCACACACCATCACTGAAAGGTAGCCTGTTCTGTTATCGATGAATTCTTCCCCAATAACTTTTCCATTTCCGTCAAGTGCCGGGTAACCAAAGGATCCACCTTTGGGGTTATAAGCAATTTCACCTACTGTACTTAAATACCGCGAGCTTAATAACTCCGCAAAGATGGCTATGTTAACAAGCACCCTGCTGGCCGGTTCTTTTGTATAAAATTTTTTTAGGGTTGAATCCGTGGGGCTCCATTGGGAATATTTAGAAACTGTAATGCCTCCTTTGAATCCCCAGCTTTTAATTGTTTGTGCAGTAAGCTGTAAACTCAACAGTAATCCAATAACCGTTAAAATTATTTTAAACATTTTGGATTAATGAATTTATATATTTACTAAGTTAGTGAAAATATATATTTTAAAAAAATAAAAAATGCCCGCTCATTTCTGAACAGGCATTTAATGTTAGTTTTTTACTATTTACTATTTGAATTAAGCCGGTTTTTCTTCCGTCTTTGTTTCTTCAGTTTTTGTTTCTTCGGTTATTCCCTTAGCAGCTTTTTCTTCATCTTCCATCACTGCTTTGTGGCTAAGTGATACCTTGCCGGTCGCTTTATCAATTTCAAGTACCTTTACGGTTATCATATCGCCGCGTTTTAATACATCTTCAACCTTGGCAACACGCTTTTTATCAATTTGTGAAATATGCAGCAGGCCTTCTTTGCCTGGCAGTATTTCTACAAATGCGCCGAAGTCAGTTGTCTTTACAACTTTTCCGTTGTAGGTTTTTCCTTTTTCAGGGACTTCGGTGATCTTCGCTATCATTGACTGTGCAATACTTGCTGATTCACCTGAAAGCGCTGCAATTACCACTGTTCCGTCATCATCAATATTAATTTCAGCACCTGACATTTCAATGATATGCCTGATATTTTTTCCGCCCGGTCCTATAACTGCGCCTATCATATCAACAGGTACTGTCATTGTATATAGATGCGGAGCGTAATCGGATATATTAGCCCTTGGTTCTGAAATTGCTTCATTCATTATTCCTAAAATATGCATTCTGCCAACTTTAGCCTGCGCCAAAGCGGTTTCCATAACCTCAAATGATACGCCTTTAATTTTGATATCCATCTGCAGACCCGTAATGCCTTCTGTCGTTCCGCAAACCTTGAAATCCATATCACCAAGGAAATCTTCGTTTCCTAAGATATCGCTTAGTACTGCGACTCTCTCGCCTTCTTTTATCAGACCCATTGCAATACCTGCCACGGGGCGCTTTATCTGAACGCCGCCATCCATCATAGCCAGTGTGCCTGCGCATACTGTTGCCATTGAAGATGATCCGTTTGATTCAAGTATATCAGATACTATCCTGATAGTGTACGGAAAGTCTTCCGCTGTCGGAAGCATTCCTTCAAGAGATCTTTCCGCTAAGTGACCGTGGCCAATTTCGCGTCTTCCGGTTCCGCCGTACCTGCCGGTTTCACCGGTAGAAAATGGCGGGAAATTATAGTGAAGCATGAAACGCTTTTTATCTTCGGGCATTAAACCGTCAATTATCTGCTGGTCTGATTTTGTGCCAAGCGTCATTGAGGTTAAGCTCTGCGTTTCACCGCGTGTAAATAAAGCTGAACCGTGATTTCTCGGTAAATAACCAACTTCACATGTTATCGGTCTTATATCGGTGGTCTTTCTTCCGTCAAGTCTTCTGCCTTCGGTAAGTATCATTTCTCTCATATCGTAATACTGGATATCATCAAAATGTTTGGCAATTACTTTTTCCTGCTCGGGGAATTTTTCCTTCAGGCTTTCGGTAATTGATTCATAAAGCTCTTTGTATTTCTGGCTTCTTTCATCCTTGGTTACATCGCTTCTGTGAATTTCGCCGATAGTTTTAGCCGCAAGTTCTTTTACAGCGTTTTTAAGCTCCTGGTCATATTCAACAGCTTTAACTTCGCGGTTTGTAACATTACGCTCAGCCGCAAACTCCGTTTGCATTGCGCATATCTTTTTAATATTTTCATGGGCGAATTTAATTGCGCCAAGTATATCAGCTTCGCTGAGTTCCTTTGCGTCGCCTTCTACCATTACAATTGAATCAGCCGTTCCGCCGATTATCATATCCATATCGCTCTCTTTAAGCTGAGTGTGGGTAGGATTAACGATATACTCACCGTTTATTCTGCCGACCCTTACTTCACTCATCGGACCCTCGAATGGAAGGTTTGATACCATCAGCGCAGCTGATGCGCCTACGGCAGCAATTACATCTGCGTCATTTTCCTGATCGCTTGAATATACTGTACAGATAACCTGCACTTCGCACATAAAATCCTCAGGGAATAACGGACGAAGGGGTCTATCAATTAATCTGCATGTTAATATCTCTTTTTCGCTGGGCCTGGCTTCGCGTTTAAAAAAGCCGCCCGGAATTTTTCCGACTGCAGCTGTTTTTTCGCGAAATTCTATCTGTAGCGGAAAGTAATCCATTCCTTCTTTAGGCTCATCGGCGCCAACAACTGTGCAAAGCACAACTGTATCGCCGTATTTTGCCATTACAGAACCGCTTGCCTGTTTGGCAAGTTTACCTGTTTCAAGTCTCAGCGTTCTTCCGCCAAGATCCATTTCTTTTACTGTTACCATGTTTATTTTTTTATCTCCTTAAATTAATTAAGGGCTGTTATGTATTCAAGGAGTTACTCCGGATCAGCATAATATATCTATTATGCCTAAAGCAGGATGGCGAAATACAGGCCGTGAGCAATTTGTGCACGACCCTTATTTCGTCGCCCTGTCTTAACAGAATAACCTCTTTTGTTAATAACAGCCCGATGAAATTATTTTCTTATGTTTAATTCTTTAATTATTGCCCTGTACCTGCTGATATCCTTGTTTTCAAGATATTTTAACAGTCTTCTTCTTTTACCAACCATTTTTAAAAGACCAAGCCTTGAGTGGTTGTCTTTTTTCTTTGTGTTAAAATGGCTTTCGGTAAGTGTGTTTATCCTTGTTGTTAAAATTGCTATCTGAACTTCAGCTTTACCTGAATCTTTTGCATTTGCTCCGTACTTTGTTACTAACTCCTGCTTTACTTCTTTGGTTAACATCTTTGATTTTGCTCCTTAAATTATTATTTATTGTTTAATTTTATTTTTTCTTAATTCATTTATATATTTCAGTGAGTCTTCCTTATCTTTATCGATCTGCGCTATCAATTCATCCTTACCGGAAAATTTCTTATCGTCACGAAGCCTTGTCAGGAAACTTATTGTGATCTTATCGCCATACACCGTTTTATCAAAATCAAATATATGCACCTCAAGCGCGCGTTTTATGCCTTCGCTAAGTGTGGGGCGGAAGCCGTGATACATCATTCCGTAATATTCAGTATTATTATGAACAACTCTTACACAGTAAATACCTTCCTTGGGCATTACTTTGTTTTCCTTAACCGGCTTTAAGTTAACTGTGGGATAACCTATCGTTCTGCCTACTTTATCACCTTCAACTACTATGCCGTCAAATCCGTATTCATATCCAAGCAATTTATTCGCTTCTTCAATGTTGCCATCCGCCAGCGCATGCCTTATGCGGGTTGAGCTTACCGGTTTGCCTTCAATATCAATTTCTTCTACGCGGTGAATTTCAAAATTGTATTCACCTGCCAGTGACTTCAATGTTTCTATGCTGCCTTCACGGTTCCTGCCGAAGAGGTGATCATAACCTATTACAAGATCACTAATGCCAATACTGCTTACAATGTATCTTTCGTAGAATTCTCTTGCGTCAGTTTTTGAAAACGCTTCAGTAAATTTAATAATCAGAACATTTTCAACACCTGCTGCTTCAAACAGCCTCAGCTTTTCATCAATTGCGGTGAGCAGCTTAATATCGGGAGTCTTATTCTTCAATACTTCCTGCGGGTGCGGCTCAAATGTTACTATAAAAGAACGAAGCCCTTTTTCTTTAGCCAGTGATGTTACTTTGTTTACTATCTGCCTGTGGGCAAGGTGAAGCCCGTCATACGTACCGATCGTTATCGCGGTTTTTTCATCATAAAAAACTTCTTTTATATCCCTGTATACGTTCATCTATTTCCTGTTCCTGTTAATAAAATCTTCGGCACCCAGTGCATCTTTAATTTCCAGTTCACCTATTTTTGTTCTTCTTAACTCTTTTAAATGCGCGCCCACCCCAAGCTTATCGCCCAGGTCACTTACCAGTGACCTGATATAAGTACCCTTTGAACAATGCACCCTGAATGTTAATTCATTGCCGGTCAACCCGCTTATTTCAAACACTTTTACATTTACCTGCCTTGGAGCTATTTCCATGGTCTCGCCTTTGCGTGCCATTTTATAGAGCGGTTTACCTTTAAACTTTATCGCAGAAAACATTGGCGGCACCTGGCTGATCTCGCCGGTAAGTTCTTTAACGGCTTCAGCTATTTGTTCATTGGAAATATGTGATATATCTGCCTTTTCGTAAACTTCGGTTTCGGTATCGTAGCTTTTGGTTCTTTCGCCAAGCACTAAAACACCTTCATACTCTTTATCGCATCCAAGAAGTTCGTTCAGCGATTTCGTTTTCTTTCCCGTGCATACAACCATCAAACCTGTTGCTTTGGGGTCAAGCGTACCTGAGTGACCCGCTTTATTTACGTCAAGGAATTTTTTTACAATGTTTACTATCCTTGCGCTTGTATATTCCTTCGGTTTATCAAAGAGCAGTGTAATGCCTTCTTTATTCGCGGCGTTGTGTCTCTCATCCCAACTAAGCTGCCAGAATTCTTCGCCAATAACTTCAATACTCATAGCCTCTATCTCAATCCCGGGTATCATTTACTATTGATCTTTGCTTTCTTCATTAGTATCCGCTACCTCCGATGAATCAACTTCTCCGGTATCATCTTTGTGAATTTCTTTGATTATCTCATCAATCCTGCTTGCGTATTCCATGTTATCATCAAAATAAAAATCAAGTTCAGGCACATATCTTAAGTGCATATTTGCACCGAGATGCATCCTTATTTTTTTTTTCCTGTTGTTAACCTTTTCAAGGCATATTTCGGTAGAATCTTTATTGCCTATAAAACTTACATATACTTTTGCATTCTTCAGGTCTTTGCTTATGCGCACCCTTGTTACTGTTACCAGTCCAAGGCGCAGCTCGGCCAGATCCCGGCTCAATATTCCCGCAAGCTGATGCTTGATTTCTTCCGCTACTTTATCTGTTCTTATTGACATATCTACTAATCCTGAACGCAGTGCTACGCCTTAATCCCGTTTTGCGGGAAGAAGGAAGGATCTCATTCGGTTCTGCTGTTAATTTAGACTGACTTGCTTTCTGAAATCCTGCAACCTGTATCCTGCAACCTACTACTTCTGCTCCAGTTTCCTTTTGGTTTCTACAATTGTGTATGATTCAATAATATCCTTAACCTTGAGATCATTATAATTTTCAAGGCTGATACCGCACTCAAATCCCTGTTCAACTTCCCTAACGTCATCTTTGAATCTCTTCAATGCGTTTATGTGACCATCAAACACAACAAAACCATCGCGCAGCAGCCTTACTTTATTATTCCTTACAACCTTACCATCCAGTACATAACATCCGGCAACTGTGCCGATCTTAGGTACCTTAAATGTTTCCCGAACCTCAACCGTAGCCAGTATCTCTTCGGTTTTTTCAGGTTCCAGCAGACCCTCAAGTGCAAGTTTCATCTCGTTGATAACATCATAAATGATATTATGCAGCCTGATATCAACTTTTTCACTCTCGGCAAGTTTTCTTGCCTTTAAGTTCGGCCTTACGTTAAAACCCACTATAATAGCGCTTGATGCCGCTGCAAGCAGCACATCGTACTCGGTAATTTCACCGATAGCTTTATGAATGATACTTACTTTTACTTCGCTTGTTCCAAGTTTTAACAGTGAATCAGATAACGCTTCAACCGAACCGTCAACATCACCTTTGATGATAACGTTAAGATCAACCTGTTTACCTTCTTTGATCTGTTTGGATATATCGTCAAGCGTAATGAATCTCACCTGGCGGAAATCCTGCTCGCGTTTCAGCTGCTGTCTCTTAAGCGCGATTTCCCGTGCTTCTCTTTCACTATCCATTGATACCAGCACATCACCTGCCTGCGGCATACCGTCAAATCCAAGAACCTGTACAGGTGTTGCGGGTAACGCTTTTGCTACTTTATGTCCGCGTTCATCATACATTGCTTTCACCCTGCCGTTAAAGTTACCGGCTACAAATGAATCACCTGTATGCAGCGTACCTTTTTGAACAAGCACGGTTGCGGTGATACCTTTGCCTTTATCAAGCTTGGCTTCAACTATAGCTCCGCGCGCGTTCCTATCGGGGTTCGCTTTCAGGTCAAGCACTTCTGCTTCAACAAGAATTTTCTCGAGAAGTTTTTCAACGTTTGTACCTGCTTTAGCTGATATTTCAACTGACTGGTATTTACCGCCGTATTCTTCAACCAATACTCCTTTTTCAGAAAGCTGTGTTTTGATCTTCGTTGGGTCGGCGCCCTGTTTATCTATTTTATTTATCGCAACTACTATAGGCACGTTAGCAGCAAGCGCGTGATTGATAGCTTCAATTGTCTGCGGCATTACGCTGTCATCGGCGGCAACTACAAGCACAACAATATCGGTTATCTGCGCACCGCGGGCTCTCATAGCGGTAAACGCTTCATGACCCGGCGTATCAAGGAATGATATCAGCCTGCCGTCATCAAGTTTTACCTGGTAAGCGCCGATATGCTGGGTTATACCGCCCGCTTCGCCGGCAACAACACTGGCTTTACGTATGTAATCAAGCAGTGATGTTTTACCATGATCAACATGACCCATGATAGTAACAACCGGCGGTCTTGGAAGCAGCTTGCCTTCATCATCAATAGTATCTGCAAGCGCATCAACTTCATATTCCTTCTGGAACTCTATCTTGAACCCGAACTCATCCGCAAGAAGAGTGATAAGATCTTTATCGAGCCTCTGGTTTATGGTGATCATCATGCCCAGCTCAAAACATTTCTGTATAAGCTCGCTTACTTCTATATTCATTAAAACAGAAAGCTCTGAAGTGGAAATATACTCAGTTACCTGGATAATATTCGCACGTGCCAGCGTTTCTTCGGCTTCTTTAAGCTCCTGCTCTAAGCGTTCTTTCTTTTTTCTTCTTCTTAACTGCTGGCGCGCCGTTGATGAACCTGATTCATCCATCTTCGCCATGGTCTCGCGGATTGCTTCTTCAATTTCCGCTGTAACCTCTTCATCCGCTAATTTTTTCTTTTTCTTAGCCTCAGCGCCATCCTGGTATTTCTGTTTCTTTGATTTTAAATTCTTATCAAAATCACGTTTCTTTGCAGCTGAATCGGCGTTTTCTGTTGCCGGTTTTACAGCTCCTTTATCGTCCTTTTTCTTTTCATCTTCACGGGAAGTAAACGGTTTCTTAAATCCCGGTTTTTGTCCCGGTGCCGGTTTTTTATTCTTGCGGAAATCATCCTTTATGGTAACGCGTTCAAACGTACCGCCGGTTTTTCTGCCCTGGTAGCCGCCGCCCGGTTTTTTAACTCCGGTTGATTGTGTACCCTGCCCGGTACCAGTACCGGTACCCGTGGTACCCGTTCCGGTATTCGGATTTTTACCTTTATACCCGCCGCCCGGTTTTTTGCCAAACCTGTCATCGTGTCTTTTGCCTTTGTAGTCACCGCCCTGCTTTGAAAATATCCCTGTCTTAGTCACCAGCGGTTTTGTATCAACCGGTTTTACTTCCGGTTTTTTAACTTCGGGCGCTTTTGTTTCAACTGCTTCAGGTGCTTTTACCTCGGGAGCTTTTGTTTCGGGAGACTTAACTTCGGTCTCATCAGCTTTGGTTTTCGGTTTTAAAGCATCAAGCTCGGCTTTTTTTCTGTCTTCTGCTTCTTTTTGTTTCTGTCTTTCAAGCTCTTCTTCTTTTTCTTTTATGAGCCTGCGTTTTTCATCGAGATCTTTGTGTAGCTGAGATTCTCTATCGACCTTGACTTTATCTTCTTCGTCTTTTTTCCTCTGCTTCTCTTCATCTTCCTTAAGCTTCTTTTCTTTTTCGCGTTTTACTTCTTCCTCAATTTCAGCAATTTCAATTCCCTTATGCTTTTTCTTAAACTCAACGAGCTTCTGTTTATGCTTTTCAGCTTCTTCTAGATCGCTCTTAAAATGCCCTAACACCTTATTATATGCACTTTCATCAACTTTAGACATAACGCCGCCGACCTCGACACCTATGCGTTTCAGGTATTCAAGTATTTCGCCGGACTGCCTGTTGACTTCTTTGGCAATCTTTGATATCTGTATTCCTTTTGAACCTTTGTTTGTTTCGGGCATTAAATTTATTTTACCTTCTTTATTAAATTTGCTTCTATGTTGTGTTTAATTAAAATGCAGCCCGCTAATATATCTCCGGCGGGGCGGGAGCTTATTTCTTTTCCTCTTCTGCTTTTACTTTATCTTCTTCATCACTTTCTTCTTCATCATCGTCATCATCTTCTTCTTCATTCTCTTCGGTTTCATCATCGTCTTTATCATCACTATCCTTCATATCCTTTGGAAGCTCCGGAACGTTATCATTTTCTTCTTCGGTTGAATCCACTTCTTCATCAAGTTCCTCGTTTTCGGCTTCTTCTGCCTGCAGTTCAAGTTCACGCTCAAGCGCTTCTTCAATATCCTTGGGTCTGCCGCTGTTACGCTCTACATCAATTTCATAATCGGTAAGCTTGCTTGCAAGCTTTATGTTCTGTCCGTTCTTGCCAATTACCAGCGATATCTGGTCTTCATCGGCAATGATCTTAGCTACCTTGTTTGCCTTATCAAGATAAATATCCTTAAGCTTGGCCGGAGCAAGTGCTCTTGCAATATAGAGACCTATATCATCACTGTAATTTATTACGTCAATGTTCTCATTGGCAAGCTCGCGCACTATAGAGTGGATCCTGATACCCTTCATACCAACGCATGCGCCAACTGCGTCTATCCTGTCATCGTATGAATAAACCGCAACCTTGGCTCTTTCGCCGGGTTCACGGGCAACGCCTTTTATTTCGATAACGCCGTCATATATTTCAGGTATCTCAAGCTCAAACAATTTCTTAAGGAAATCATCCGCGGAACGCGATACTATTATTGAAGGCGGACCTGATGATTTTTTTGAAACTTCTTTTACGTAAACTCTTACTGATTCACCTTTTTTATAACGCTCGCGCTGTATTTGCTCGCCCTTGGGGAACTGTATTTCGTGTCCGTTGTGTATAAGCAGTATGCTGTGAGGTTTTATCTGGTAAATTTCACCTACAATAATTTCGCCTACAAGATCTTTATAGTCGTTATAAATAATTTCCTTTTCAACTTCGCGTATCTTCTGGTTCAGGTTCTGTTTCAGGTTCACAATGTGCCTTCTGCCGAATGTAACGTAATCAAGCACCTCTGTGTAATCATCGCCAACTTCAAGCTCTTCACCTGAGCGCTCATTCGCTTCTTCAACAGTAATTTCCGTTTCAGGGTCAGCTACTGTTTCAACAACAGCTTTTGATAAATACATCTCAATATCGCCCTTATCCATATTAACTATCACATCGTAGTTAGCATTCTGTCCGTATTTTTTCTTTATCATCATGCCGAACACTTCTTTGATAATACTTTCAAGAAGGTCCCTATCGATTTTTTTATCCTTCACCATTTGTGAAAAGGAATCAACTATCTCAGATTTCATTTGTTAAGCCTCATTTGTATATATATTTTTTATTTATTTAATCGTGAACGAATCCCGCTAAAGCGGGATGATAAAAGGATTCAAATAAGGAACCCTTGAATAACTAAATGTTTCCGGTTTATTTTCCCGCTAAAGTTGGGGTCTATAGAACAAAAATGACGCTTTTAGGAGCGCCAGTTTTCAAAGCATAAACATTAATTATCACACAAATATAGCGGTTTTATTGATTGGAAGCAAGGTATAGGGAATTGATAAACACTGTAATATAGTGCTGTTTATTGGGCTAAGTAAAGAGTTGATAAATATATAATTAAAAGCAAAAAAGTCCGCGTTTTCAGCGGACCTGATCTGAATCTCATATTCTATACTCTATTTTACTACAACAAGCTTCTTAATATCGGTAAAACCACTTGTTTCAATCCTGTAAAAATATACACCGGAAGCAAGGTTTGAAGCATTAAGTTCCACAGTATATGTTCCAGCATTCAGGCTTCCGTTCACTAAAACCATCATTTCTTTGCCTGAAATATCGTAAACAATTAGTTTTGCATTGCCAGATTTTGGAATGCTGAACTTTATGTTCGTAACAGGGTTAAAAGGATTCGGATAGTTCTGCAAAAGAGAAAATTGATCAGGAATCTCTGAATTTATATTTATTATTCCGGTTGGATTTCCTGTAGAATCGCGTTTGTAGTATATCTCATAATTTGAGTTACGGTCATCTGACCATACAACATGTACAGCAGAACCGGATACCGCAACAGAAGGAAGATATGAAATGCCCGGAATATTTATAGTAAGCCGGGTATCTGCTCCCCAGTTTGTGCCACTATTTGTTGATCGTTTGTAATATATTTCCTGGTTACCATCACGATTATCATACCATACCAGGTGCAACGCTGAGCCGGATACTGTAACACATGGATTGTATGAAATACCAATGGTATTTGTCAGGCGGGTATCTGTTTCCCAGTTTGCGCCGCCATCGCCCGAGCGTTTGAAATATATTTCAGCATCACTTCCATCACGGAAATCAGTCCATACAACATGAACGTCTGAGCCGGCTGCAGCTACAGAAGGACGTTGTGAAATAGCTGTGTTACTGGTTAGCCGTGTATCCGCTCCCCAGCTTACGCCGCTATCCGAAGAACGTTTGTAATATATTTCATCGTTGCCGTCGCGTCCGTCATACCATACAACATGAACGCTTGAGCCCGATACCGAAACTGAAGGATACCATGATTGACCGGAATTATTCGTCAGCCGTGTATCAGTTCCCCAGCTTGTGCCTCCATCAGTGGAGCGTTTGTAGTAAATTTCATAATTGCCATCACGATTATCATACCAAACCGTATGCAAAAACTGACCAGATACCGAAAGGGAAGGACTTTGTGAATCAAATGTATTATTTGTAAGCCGCAAATCAGTTTCCCAGCTGGAACCATCATCCGTAGAGCGTTTGTAGAATATTTCGGCGTTACCTTCACGATAGTCCAGCCAAACCAAGTGAACAACGGAGCCGGATACAGAAACAGTAACAAGTTCCGATGAAGAATTATTCGTATTTGTCAGGCGCGTATCTGCGCCCCAGCTTAAACCTCCATCTGTGGAGCGTTTGTAGTATATCTCGTAATTATTTACTGTGTTACGGGCATCATGCCAAACGACATGCACGATCAAGCCGTTTGCGGCAATACATCTTGCGTTATTGTATGAAGTAGATGAAGGAAACGGGTCATTTGTCAGCCGAAGATCCGGCTGGAACTGCGCAAAACAATATTCAACATTCAAAACACTATGTATAATTAAGAAAGATAAAAAAACAAAAAAATATATTCGGAGTTTTAATTTACTTATCATTTTAGTATTATTTTTTTAGTCAA
>JABFSP010000324.1 GCA_013140565.1 Ignavibacteria bacterium | reverse complement strand
GAAATAAGGAGAATTTACCAGCCTGCCAAAAGACCTCAATTCAGGCTTTGTAAATGTGCACAAAATTTTTACCAGTTGAGAATCTTTCAAAAAACCATTCATTTTTACACTCCCGTTTTCTTTAAATTCAGCATTTTTTTAAAGTAATTCAAGATATTTCCAAAGAAAAACCTTTCATTTTTATGAAATAATTTTTTTGTTCTTGCTGGCATTGTAGAGTATTTTAGCGGTGCATAAAAAAAGTGCACAACACGATCAAAATGTATGAAGAAAAAAAACAGTAAAATTTCACGGGGATACCGGCTGGAGCGATCCACCCACAATTTGATAAAAATTCTTAAGCGCATAACGGGTCAAAATACCGATGCGGTTATTTCCGGTTCATGCGGGCTTTATTATAAAGAAGTAACCGGCGGAAACCAGAATTCCGCAAGCGCCAATAAAATACAGAAACAATGAATGAAAAAATTATTAAATTTATCTTCAGCTTATTTATCCTTTTTGCCTGCGGTGAATTGCTTCTGGCCCAGAACATAACTAATACACTTGGCACAACAGGTACATTCAGGATCAAAGACGGTTCAACTGATTATCTTACACTATCTCAATCAAACGGACAGGTTAATATTTTAAGGTCACTCAGGCTTGAGAGCACAACGGGTCCATCAACCGGGGTTGTTTATATGGGAGCTGATAAATTTCTGCATAATTATGGAACAGGAAACACATTCCTTGGGCTGAATGCGGGTAACTTTACAATGACAGGAAATAATAATTCTTCAATTGGTTACCTTTCTTTGTTCAATAATGCATCAGGATACCAGAACTCATCACTTGGTTATGTATCACTTTACAGCAATACCACTGGGTATCAGAATTCATCTTTCGGGGCAGTTTCGCTTTACAGTAATACTTCAGGTTATCAGAATTCATCGTTCGGTACAGGTTCGCTCTCAGGTAATACTACGGGCTACCAAAACTCATCTTTCGGTTCGGGTTCACTTTCACTCAATACCGCAGGTTACGAAAATTCATCGTTCGGTTATCTTTCGCTTAATTCCAATACAACCGGTCATAGAAACTCAACGTTTGGTGCCGGGTCGCTCTCAAGAAATACAACAGGTAATAATAATTCAGCATTCGGTTACAACTCGCTGGTAAATAATACTACGGCTGCTTTTAACTCAGCGTTTGGGGTCAGTTCCCTTCATTTCAATACAAACGGTGTAGGAAATTCAGCATTTGGATTCAGTGCGCTATCGAATAACACAACCGGAAGTAATAATACGGCTGTTGGATTAGGCTCGCTTTCAAATATTACAACCGGCCAGAACAACATTGGTATTGGCTATGATGCTATTGTGCCCGATGGTACTTTAAGCAACCAGGTTAGAATAGGGAATGCCGGAATCACATACGCGGGTATCCAGGTTGCATGGACAGTAACAAGCGACAGAAGACTAAAGGAAAATATAATGCTTTCACCCCTCGGTTTAAATTTCATTAACAAGCTTAATCCGGTTTCATACACACGCAAAAATGATGAGAAAAAAAAGACAGAGTTTGGCTTAATAGCACAGGAAGTGGATGTTGTGTTAAAAGAGGAAGGAATTGAAAATGCCGGTATCTTGACCGTAACCAATACCGGGGGCTATGAACTCCGCTACAATGACCTGCTTGCACCGATGATAAAGGCTATACAGGAATTGGGCGAAGAAAACAAAAAGCTTAAAGACCTGAGCGAAGAGTTACATCTCCAAAACGAAGACCTGGAAAAACGTTTGGCTAAACTGGAACTTATCATTGGCAATGAAAACAGCAAAAATGAGATCAAACTTTCAGGGAAATAATTTATGAAAGCAATAATTATCCCGGTTCTGATACTTTCAGGTTTTATAACGACTTTTTTAAATAGCCAGACCTACAGCGATATTACATACGATGCAGGCTCTGTAATAGAAGTGCAGTCAAACGCAGATGTTTGCGCCAATAATATTTATATTAATGGTACATATTCAGGCTCAGGTACAATTTGTACAGGTGCACTTCCCGTAAGCCTCTCATCGTTCACTTCTTCCATAAACAAACGTGATGTGACCCTGATGTGGGTAACCGAGTGGGAGCTTAATAACTCAGGGTTTGATATAGAAAGAGCGATCCCCCTGAATATCCCCGAAGGGGGGACTTCTGAATGGAAAAAAATAGCTTTCATTCCGGGTCACGGCACTTCAAATATTCCAAACGGATATATATTCAAAGATGTAAATCTAAAAACAGGTAAATACCTTTACCGGCTAAAGCAGGTTGATTTCAACGGAAATTATGAATATTTCCCGCTCGGTACAGAACTTGCAGTTACCCCGCCGGGGAATTTTGAAATGAGCCAGAATTATCCGAATCCATCAAACCCATCTTCAAAAATAAATTTTGAAGTTCCTGTAACCGGAAGAGTTACAATGAAACTATATGATATCACCGGAAGCGAGGTATTAACCTTACTTGACGGTATCAGGGATGCTGATTATTATACGGTTGAGTTCAACGGTTCAAATCTGGCAAGCGGTGTATATTTCTACAGGATAACTGCTGAAGGCAGCGGCCCTATGCTTTTTACAAAAACATTAAAAATGATATTAGTGAAATAATGAATCCAAAAATTTAATTATTAATAAATATTCATAAGGGTAAATAAAATAATGATCTTTAATAAATCGATCTTCTTAACGGCATGCTGCATGCTTTTGTTTTGTGCAGGGCTTAAGAGCCAGAACATAAACGGAAAACTGGGTACAGGCGGACAATTTATAATTAGAGATACAACTACAACGTATCTCTCACTGGCACAGAATACGGGTTACCTTTCACTGAACCGCAGCCTTACACTTGTGCCAACAACCGGGGCTACGCTGGGAATTATCTTTAAAGGAGCAAGCCGGTTCCTGCATGATTACAGGGGAACAGGCACAACAGGCGAAAATATATTTCTTGGTTTAAACAGCGGTAACTTTACGCTTGGCGGAACAGGAAGCGAAGGAAGTTACAATGTTGCGCTTGGTTCCAATATAATGACACAACTTACAACAGGGTACGCTAATTGCGGCATTGGTTCACAGGCGCTTATGTTTAATACAACGGGCTATCAGAATATTGCTTTGGGCAGGTATACTTTATATAACAACACAACCGGGTACAATAATACCGGGATAGGTTACCAGGTTTTATATAACTCCACAACAGCCCTGCAGAATACTGCTGTTGGAACACAGGCTATGTTCAATAATTTAACAGGTAATAACAATTCTGCTTTAGGATATTATGCATTATACAGCAATCAAAACGGGATCAGGAATACTGCTTTGGGTTTTACAGCACTCTGCGGCAATATTTCAGGAAATGAAAATACTGCCGTAGGCAAC
>JABFSP010000055.1 GCA_013140565.1 Ignavibacteria bacterium | reverse complement strand
ACTTAACAGAACAATAAATACTGGTTTATTTTTCTATATATTTTTCACTCTTTCTATATGCTTAGTTGTTGTAATTTTCGCCAGGCAGGTACTGGGCCTGATAAATATTCCTCCTGAACTTTTCAGGCTTGCCGAATTTTCGTTATATATCAGCCTGATCATTTTTTTCATCGCAACCTCAAGCACAATTTTTGTTTCGGTTTTGATAAGCGTGCAGAAAATGTACCTGAACAGTATAATAGGTCTCGTCATTAACATTATTAATTTTATTGTTACCTATTTTTTGCTTTTTTCGGGCTACGGATTAAAAGGAATACTATACGCACAGCTTGGCGCTGTTATTGTCAGCGTATTCTTCAATATTTATCTTGCACTAAAGGAGGTTCCTGAAATAAGAATCAGATATTCATTTCTCAGCAAAGCTACTTTCAGGTCAATGGGTTCATTTGGGTTGCAGATGCAAGTTTCACGTTTTTCTTCATTCCTATCTGAAAAGTACGATGAATTTTTGCTTGGATATTTTTCAAGCCTGGGTAATGTTACATTTTTTAATCTCGCTAACCGTGTTACCAGGCTTGGTAAATTCTTTCCGTTGCAGCTTTTTCAGCAGGTAGCGCCTGTTGCCGCGGAGCTGAACGCAAATAAAGATGAACACAGGCTGAACGAGCTATTCTTTGAAGCGACTAAATACCTTACAGTCTTTTCAGCCCCGATATTTATTTTCATTTTTGTATTCGCAGAGTTGCTCATTACAACGTGGCTGGGTCCGGGTTATGAAATGACAATTTATCTTTTAAGAATACTTGCAGTGGGACAATTAGTTAACCTCTTGATATCAGCCCCGGGGAATTCCATTATACCTAATCTTGGGGTACCTAAATACCTGATGTACGAAGGTATTATCAGTTTGGCAGTAAATTTAGTGCTGAGCTTTATTTTAATTAAATACTATGGTATCGTTGGCGCTGCAATCGGTACAACTGCCGCAACGCTTATCGCTTCGACATACATTTATATAAAATCAGCCGCTTATTTCAGGGAAAATCCTTTTGTATTTTTGTTCAAAAGCTACTTCAAGCCTATGGTGATTGCATTAATACTGTGCATTGTAGTTTACACTGTTTACTATTATGCTTTACCGTTAATTTCTTTGCCTTCCGGCAGATTATCGGGTATTATTTTAGTAGTCCTTACTTCGGGTTTATTTTTTGTGACATATGTTCTTGTTTTATGGAAATCAGGTTACCTGAATGAACGCGATAAAGACAACATGAATAAACTGATAAAATTAATTAACCCAATGAGGAAAAAAGGGTAGAATGAAAATTAATTTTATAGTTCCTGAAATTTCCAGAACCGGTGGAATGAATATTATTTTCCAATATGCAAACAGACTGCTTGAACGGGGTCATGATGTGGAGTTGTATTCACCTATAATACCTTTTAATTTACATAAGAACCTGATCAAATGGTACTATTTTAAATACCAGGTTAAATCATTGCTAAAATGGTTCAGGTACGGAAGAAGAATTATTCCAAAGAATATGTATCCATATAAGTTTAAAATAAATTTTGTGCCGATAATGCTGAATATGTTTGTACGTGATGCTGATGTATCCATTGCAACATCGTGGCCAACATCATACCCGGTATATAATTTCAGTCCATCAAAAGGCAGGAAGTATTACCTTATTCAGGATTATGAAATATGGAATGCAAATGTTAAATTAGTTGATAGGTCATATACACTTCCATTGAAAAGAATAGTATGCTCGAAACATATGCAGAATTTACTCTGTGAAAAATTCGGGTCAGAATCAGAGCTCATTTACATTGGATTAGATAGGAACAGGTTCTATAATGATAATAAGGCGTACAATAATCCACCGGTAATAACATTCCAGGATCACTCTCTGGCAAACAAGAATGTAGGAAGTGCAATTTATACATGTGAAAAGCTGAAGAAAGAGTACCCAAATGTAAAATTCCGAGCATTTGGAGTCAAAAAGTATCATAATTTGCCGGATTTTGTAGAATTTACCGAAAATCCGGGTGATGATGCATTAACAAACATTTATTCAACATCAGATATATTTTTGTTTTCGAGCAGGTATGAAGGATTTGGTTCACCGCCATCGGAAGCGATGGCATGTAAATGTGCAATTGTCGCAAATAAGGTAGCAGCAATTCCTGAATACTCCGAGCACATGAAAACAGCTATTCACGCTGACCCCAATGATAAAGATGGATTGTATAAAGGCGCAAAGTTCCTGTTGGATAATCCGGTCAAACTAAGAGAAATATCAGAGGAAGCGTATGTACATATCAGGGATTTTATGAACTGGGATAACAGTATAATTCATTTTGAAAATTTCATAAGTAAATAGATTGCTGATCTCAATAATAATAGTAAACCACAACACAGGCTGTATTCTAAATGACTGCATCAGCTCTGTTATTAAATTTGAAACAAGCAGTGAGATTGAAATTATTATTATTGATAATTTTTCATCGGATAATTCAAAGGAAATTATTACCAAATTATCAACTAAGTACAATAACGTTAAGTATAAATTCACTAATTCTCTGATCAGTTTTTCAGCAGCAAATAATATAGGGATAAAACAGGCATCTGGTGAATATTTACTAATAATGAATCCTGATATTATATTCACAGAACCTGTATTTGAAAAACTAATTGCTGATTTAAAAAACGATGTATCAATTGGAGCGATATCCCCTGCTTTGGTTGGCACAGATGGATATTTTCAAAGAAATTATTTTCAGCGTTATCCATCAATACGACAGTTTGTATATTATCATTCAGTACTTGCTAAATTTTTTAACAGCTCCGCTAAACGAATGAACAGGTATTTGGAAAATCAGGATATTGATATTTCAATTGGAAAAATATATTTCACAGAACAGATTCCATGTGCATTTTTTTTGACTGAGAAAGCAACAATTTGCAAACTTGGATTGATGGATGAGAGTTATAAGTTGTTCTTCGAAGATGTTGACCTGAGTTACAGGCTGGCTAAAAGCAAAAAACTTACAGTTGATACCGCTGTAAAAGTTACGCATCTGGGCGGCTCAAGCTTTAAAACCAAAGATAACTGGTGGCTTCATGGGAGGTACATAATAAGTATGTTAAACTTTTTTAAGAAGAATTACTCCCCTTTCAGGACGGCAATGTTAAAAGTATTGGTAAAATTTAACTCATATTTAATATTGTTCATTGAAACAGTAAAGAGTATTTTTGGAAGAAAAGATGAGTACAGGTATAAAAAACATAAGCACCTCATTCAAATTTTAAAAGAAAAGAATTGATAAGCATAGTTATTCCAAATTATAACGGACTTGAGCACTTAAAGACATGTTACGCATCTTTAAAAAGGCAGACTATGCAGGATTTTGTTG
>JABFSP010000254.1 GCA_013140565.1 Ignavibacteria bacterium | reverse complement strand
TAACAAAAATAACAACGCCAAGATCACGTACTTGTGATACCCAGCCATTTAATGTAACAGTTTTAACCTCATCGGCAAGCCTTAACTCACCGCAGGTATTGGTTCTTTTAGTAAATTTCATAGAACTACAAAAATACGCAAAAATCAAAAGTTATTCAATGAGTAAATTAGTAGTAATTTGTAGTCCTTTGTAGTGTAAATTGCTGATTAATAATTAATAATTTCCGAATTTCCCCTTGAAACATTGTCAGTAAATAAATATACTTGCTGCAATCACGGAAAATTGGTACCAGATTTTTCGTTTTCAAAAGATTATATGATCCAGCATTACTGCCCTTCACGTAATTAACTATTTATTAATTAAATTTAATGTATCAAAACTTATGGTAAAAAGCCTACGTCCTCAATCCGTCCTTCTTATTTTCATTTCGTTATTTTTGACCGGGGCAGCAATTTTCGAAAATCCTATTCGAAATTCAGCCGAATTATTGAATCCTGTATGGTCATCAGGTTCAAATATTCCGGTTCCAGTTCGTGCAGGAAATACAGCAAGCTATTCAAAAAATGGTGATGGCTGGCTATATATTATTTCAGGCAGGAACCAAAATGAAGCAATAATAAAAACTGTTCAGCGCTATAGAGTAAGTACAAATACATGGGATACAGTTACTCCGCATCCAACAGGTTTGCTTGGCGGCGCAACTACAATCTTGGGTGATAGTTTATATGTAGTCGGTGGAGTTGTCAATCCCCCTGGTGCTGGGTTAAATACAGTTTCAAAATTCAGCATTAATCAAAATACATGGGGTACAGTTGCAAATTTTCCTGCAGGTATTGTTGATGCAAAAGCAGTTTCTTACCAGGATAGTATTATCTATGTTGCCGGCGGTCTGAGCGGTTTATCCTCTGCAGGATTGTTATATATGTATAATGCGAGATCAGATGAATGGAGAGCGGCAACTCCTTTTCCTTCAGCAACACGAAGGAATTTCGGCGGCTTTGCAATTACCAGGGATACTCTTGTATATATGTGCGGAACTGCGGCATTTGGTTCAGGGTCGTATTTTGATAGTGTTTATGTTGGCGTGATAAATCAAACTAACCGTTCTATTATTACTTGGTCACGAGGCGCGAATTTCCCCGGGCAGACGAGAACTTTTTTTGATGCGCATCCCTGGGGCAGCCGCGGAATAATCATGACAGGCGGCAGTACCGATAATACTTTCAATACTAATTCAAATGAATGCTATGTCTTCAGTCCGGGTGCAAACTCGTGGACACAATTGCCAAACAAACCAACATCGTGGTTAACCGGACAAAGCGGCAGTGTGAGCATGGGAAACAATATATGGAAATTAATTTGCGCAAGCGGTTATGCGTCATCTTATCTTTCGCAAAATGAAATCCTTTCTGATACTATAGATCCGATCGGTGTAATCCAAAATAATAATACAATTCCGGAAAAATATTCTTTAATGCAGAATTACCCGAATCCTTTTAATCCTGAAACAAATATTTCATTCAGTATACCGATTTCGGGATTTGTTAAATTATCGGTTTTTGATATTAACGGCAAAGAAGTTACTGTAGCGCATAAAGGTTTTCTTTACGCGGGCAATTATGAAATTAAATTGTCCTCATCCTATTTCGCAAGCGGCATTTATTTTTACAGACTGCAGACTGAAAAGTTCACAGAGACTAAAAAAATGGTAATTGTAAAATAATCGAATGTGAATATTTAAACTCATCAAAGGAGAGGTTACACCTCTCCTTTTTAAGTATTTATTAAATACTTAGGAACATACCTTTTCAATTGAATAAGCCATCAATTAAACCTATATTTGCTTAATTTTATTCATTTTTGCAAAAACCATATTATAAATTGAATATTACAGAAGCAAAGTTAAAAACCATATTCAGGAAGTCGAAGGGCAGGAAAATTGCCATTATTGGCGATGTTATGCTGGATAAGTACGTTTACGGCACAATTTCAAGGATATCACCTGAAGCGCCCGTTCCTGTTGTTGATATAGATAAAACTGAATATAGGCTTGGCGGCGCCGCAAATGTGGCAAATAACATTAAAGCGCTTGACGCAGAGCCGGTTTTGATAGGTGTTATAGGAAATGATTATGATTCAAAACATTACCTTGATGTAATGAAAATGCTTGGACTTTCTACAGCAGGCATAATTAAAGATAACAGCAGACCGACTACAGCCAAAACAAGAGTAATTGCTCATTCACAACATGTCCTGAGAGTTGATAGTGAAATTAAAGATGATATCTCGGGCGCTACAAGAAGGAAAATAATTGAATTCTTTACAAAGAATATAAAAAGTTTTGCCGCTGTAATTCTGCAGGATTATAACAAGGGTGTTTTGACCAAAGAAATGATATCGCAGATCATATCTGTTTGCAGAAAATATAAAAAACCCATATACGTTGATCCAAAATTCCATAATTTTTTTGAATTCAGGGATGTTACAGTATTTAAACCTAACCGTAAGGAGACCGCTGATATTCTTGCAATGAAAATTGATGGTGAAGATTCTGTTAAAGAAGCGGGCAGGATACTTATTGACAGGCTGAATTGTGAGTATCTTGTACTTACCCGAGGTGAAAAAGGAATGATGTTATTTGATAAGGAAAAAAATAAAACTGTAATTCTGAATATTCCTACCAAGGCAAGAAGAGTTGCTGATGTTTCGGGTGCGGGTGATACGGTAATTTCTACAATTGCCGTTATGCTTGCAGGCGGCGCGAATATAATAGAAGCCGTTATGCTTGCAAACCAGGCCGCGGGAATTGTATGTGAAGAAGTTGGAATAATACCAATATATAAAAACGCATTGATAGATTCATATAAAAGAAAGAAGTGAAATGTCAAACGTCAAACGTGATACTAAGGATTCCTCATCAGAAATAAGAAGAAATTGCAATTGAAAAATATTTTTAAAGCAGGTGATAATCTTGATTTTGTGAACGAACTTAAGGCTCAGAATAAAAAGATCGTTTTTACAAACGGTGTATTCGATATCATCCACCGCGGTCACGTTGAGTATTTGAGAGAAGCGAAAAGTTTAGGTGATGTTCTTGTTGTCGGGCTTAATTCAGATAGCTCGGTTAAAATGATTAAAGGAGATAAACGTCCTATTGTAGCAGAAGAAAACAGGGCATACGTGCTTTCAAACTTAAAACCGGTTGATTACGTTGTAATATTTAACGAAGATACGCCGTATAATTCCATAAAAAAGATCCTGCCCGATATACTTGTTAAGGGGGCTGACTGGGCTGAGGATAAGATAGTTGGATCAGATATTGTGAAACAATCTGGCGGTGAAATAAAACGCATTACTTTTGTTGAAAATAATTCTTCAACAAATATCATAGAGAAGATAATTCAGCTTTACAAAAAGTAAACT
>JABFSP010000196.1 GCA_013140565.1 Ignavibacteria bacterium | reverse complement strand
ATTTAAAATAATGATTAAAAAATTACTCACCTCAGCGCTGTTTGCAGTTGCACTTCTGCTTATCAGCAGCAGCTCAAACGCGCAGTCAATTTATTTCTGCGAAGGCGTAACCGATGACGGCTATCCTATCACAGAAAGCTCAACATTTAACATCGGCTCAGGCGGCGGATATGTTTACGTGCTTGTAAGGCTTCCGTATGAGATCGCTTGCCGTTCAGTAAGAATGGAGATCTATAAGACCAATGCTTATGATAACACAGTGTATGTTGATACCGAAAAGAACTGGGTATGGTTCTGGAAAAAGATCACATTTTATGATGCAGGCAAATATGAATTTGATGTATATGACTGCTTTGATTACAAATTAACTTCAGGCAGTGTAAGGATTAACTGGAGATAATTTTAAATTACAGTTTTACATTTTTAGCCCCGCATGCGGGGCTTTTTTATTACAAGAATAACTCCCCGTTGTTGGTGTTTTCACCAACAACCAGCATAAAAATGGAACACTGATAACAACTTTCATAAAGCGAAAGTCGTGGCGGATTTTACGGTTAAGCACTGATAAAATCCGTGAAAATCTGTCGTATCCGTTCAATCTGTGTTCTGTTTTATACTGCCTTTACCAGCAACTTATAAAAAACCATTATTTTAGCTATATTTGTAGTTGAATGCTCGATAAAATTAAAAGTCTTTCCAAACAAACCCTGATATACGGCACAAGTACCATTATTGGCCGTTTCCTGAATTTTATTCTCGTTCCGTTCTATACCAATGTTTTCCCGCCATCTGAATACGGCGTGGTTGCGGTGGTTTTCGCCTACATAGCTTTCCTGAACATTGTGTATTCATTCGGCTTTGAAGCCGGTTATTTCCGCTTCGCTTCGGCAA
Source organism: Ignavibacteria bacterium (assembly GCA_013140565.1). GTDB lineage: Bacteria > Bacteroidota > Ignavibacteria > Tepidaquicellales > OLB5 > OLB5. The sequence goes on along the minus strand of JABFSP010000196.1, from coordinate 11,634 downwards.
ATGAAGTTGGTGATGAAAAACAAAACTTCACTCATCCGTTCTTATTCATTACCGCAAACAGTTTTGTAATATCCGGGTTAATACTGGTATTCCACAGCAGCATAGCTGCGTTAATAGGGGTGAAGGATGAATCAATAATAATCTACTCCGCATTCATTCTGTTCTTCGATGCCCTTGCGCTCATTCCCTTTGCTTACTTGAGACTCAAAAATAAAGCCAGGGTATTTGCCTCGATAAAGCTTGTAAATATTTCGGTTAATGTTGCATTAAACCTGATCTTAATACTTGTATTTAAGCTCGGACTAGAAGCTGTGTTCATAAGCAACCTTGCAGCTTCACTTGTAACATTGCTGTTTCTTCTGCCCAACATTTTAAAAAATATTTCATTCACTTACCACAAGCAATTATTTAATGAGCTTTGGAAATTCTCCATCCCGTACCTTCCCGCTGCGCTTGCATCAATGGTTGTGCAGACCCTGAACATCATTATCCTGCGGTATTTGGTAGATGTTAAAACCGTTGGTATCTACAACGCTAATTATAAGCTTGGCATATTTATGATGCTGATCGTATCAATGTTTGAATACGCGTGGCGTCCGTTCTTCTTAAATAACGCCAAAGACCCAAATGCCAAAGTTTTGTTCGCAAAGATACTTACATTGTTTACCGGCGGAGCATCGGTAGTTCTGATAATGCTTACATTTACAATTCAGGATATTATTAAAATTCCCCTTCCATTTAAGGGTTACATTATAGGTCCGGGTTACTGGAGCGGCGTTGTAATTGTGCCGATAGTACTTTTTGCTTATATGTTCCTTGGGATTTACACCAACCTTATTGCGGGCATTTACATCGAAAAGAAAACCAGGTACCTGCCGCTTATTACAGGGCTCGGTGCAGTATTGAATATCGCTTCAGCGTTCCTGCTTATTCCAGTATGGGGAATAACCGGCGGTGCAGTATCTACACTTATAAGTTACATTGCAATGGCTGTGTATATGTATATCGTTTCGCAGAAATTCTACCCCGTAAAATACGAAACAGGCAAACTGGCGCTGATATTGTTAATTGATATAACGGCATTGGGGGTATTCTTCTATACTTTCGGTGGACTCGATACAATATACAGGATAATTTTTGCGGTTGCGCTCTCCGGCGGGATAATATCTATTGCGCAGCTATATAAAGTGAAGAAACTCTTGAAGTCAAATACCAAATAGCAAATATTAAATGACGTAATTACTTAAAAAACTTCTTCCTGCATGCCAACTAAACTACTTCACAACTAACCCACTCAACCTATTGTTCATTGTTAATTGCCAATTGCTAATGGTGATGGTCATGATGCTCATGATGTATTTCATCCAATAGCTCGCGTTTGTTTGCTTTTGTGCCTGCATTCATTGATACAATGTAGCTTGGCACTCCGATATCATTCATAACGCACGGCACGAGTACGGATATTACCAGTATCGGCAGGAAAATGAGCGCTTTCAGTGAAATTACTTCAACGCCATAGGTGATTAGGTACATTCCCGCTGCTGTTGAGCTGAGGAAGATATGCAAACCGTGTGTATAACGTGAGAGCTTGCGCACTGACTGCGAGAGCAGAAAGCCAAGCAATGCACCCGTTATAATGAAGGTCCATGCTGTAACCGGTTCTTCGATTATGCATACATGGAAATGCATATCGTAACCAAGCGCAAGTCCGCCCAGGTAAGGCAGAACGATATCGCTTAATGTGCATGTTATTGATGATGTAAGAATTGCGACAAATACTCCAAGCCAAAGTGCTTTTTTATATTTGGCAAGCAGTGATGCGGGTGTGAGCGAAGCGAAAAATAAATGCGCGATGAAAAATCCTTCGAAAAGGTGCTCGGTATCGGGTGCTGCTTCAGGGAAAATGGTAAGCTTAAGTACTGCGATCATTATTCCGGATAAAACAACAGCCCCCGCCGTGAATTTCCAGTGGGTACTCAGTTCATCTATGAATATGTTCTTGTGTGTGTGTTCCAAGGCGAGTAATTGTTTGTGAAACGTCAAACGTGAAACGAAAGAATTTTAACTTTTTAACGAATTAATTGACCAATCAATTTTTTAACCGATTAACTTGAAACCTGAAACATATAACCTTTAACTCAAGGAGTATAATCCTTTAACTTTTCTCGTATCGCGGCTTTTTCAACGGTATTGCCTTCGTTAAGCTCTTTTACGATGCTGTCGATTATCTGTTTTGCTTCTTCTTTTTTGTAGTCTTTGATGAAGCCATCGAAGTAGCTCTCGCCCGCAAGCGCGCGGTTGATCTCGATATGTTTATTATGCTCATTAAGCTCTGTGTAATAAACAACGTGGAATTTCTCGTTATACTGCTTATCGCGGTAAATTTCGAACATTATTTTATCTGACTCGTACATTGGTATTTATGGATGAAAATTATTGATTTTTAGCGGTTTTATACTGATTTAGCTACAAATTTAAACTAAAGTATGTATTTAGACAAGGTAAAACAAAAAACTCAGGCACCGGCAATTGCCTCGGCAATTGTTGTGCCGCTGTTTATGTCCGTTCGGGGAACGGACGCTACGAATTCATCCTTCAATTCATCCCACTTCATTCCAATTTCAGTCTGATTCGGTACAAGTAATTCATCTGTGATCTCATCGCCATCTTTAAAATTCAGCTCACATGCGTGTACGTTTTGGGGATTTTTATAATCATAAATAGGCATACCAAATCTGCGGCAAATAACAGGTCTGGCTTCGTAGATGGTGCATTCGCCTTCAGCGCCAAGTGCGGGGCAGGGGTTGTCCGCTCGGCGATCGGACACTACATTATCAATATACTCCCGAGCTTTTTGCTGCAGAGCTTCGCGCTGCTCTGCGGGCAGTGACCTTACATGCTCACCAATTATCCAGACGTCAATCAGTGTAATATTGAATATCTGTGAACAGCATTTTGAGCATCCCTTACGGCACTGTATCTTATCGCCGTAAATATCCAGATTGCGGTCAAATTCCGACTGGATAAGTGAGGTAATATCGTAAAATTTTTGTTTGAAGTCTGCCATTTGTTGTGGAACAAATATACATATTCTGGCTATAATGTAATATTCCCAACAAACGCAGGAATTTTCTATCACTTAAATATGGTTTGAAATAGTGTGGAATTTAAATTAAATTTACGGTTCTAATTTAAAATTATGGTAAAAAAGGCGTCAAATTACAGGTTTTTAGGCATTTTTATGGTTGTAATTATCAGCGTTTTGATATTTACACAGATAGACTATGGCCAGGAAGCGAATAAATCCACAAAGGTTGAAGAAACCATTGAAACCGTCACAAACACAAGCACGCTTCAGCAGGGTTACACAAAAGTGACTTTGCCAATGGAGAGCGTTGAAAATATTGACGCACAGATCGAAGAGTATTTGTTTGACCTTTGGCCTATTATGAGCGATGAAGAAATTGAAGCCATAAAAGGCAGCAAAGATATCGGCAAAAAACTTGTAAATGATACTTTAGGACACGTTGAGTTCAGCCTGAACATCAATATCCCTTCACATTATCTTGATCCTGCTCCAACAATGATGTGGGAGCTTAATATTCCGGAATTCACTTCACGCATTTACCAGATTTACAACAACGATACAATTTTAATAACGGTGTGGCCAAATGTTGTTGGCGCGCCATCGACAAAAACATACACAGGATACTATAATATTTTCAGGTTGCGCAACTGGCCTACCTGGAAAGACCCCGAAAGCGATCCGCTTGAACCGGGTACACCGCCCGGACCGGGCAATCCGCTCGGGCTATTTGCCGCGCATTATGATGAGAACTCTCTGCGTTATTTCCACGGTACCAACAAGAACGGTCTGCTTAAAAATGAATACCGTGCGCTTTCACACGGCTGCGTAAGGAACGATAACGGCAACATCGATAAGATGAAGAAATTCATTGTGAAAAAAATGGTTACCAGCCAGGACCTGAGTTTCTGGGCTAACAGCAAAAAATCCATGATGTACAGTTTCACAGAAGAAGAAAAAGAGAAATTCCCGGTAAGGATAAAATACAAGACCTTTGAAATAGGCAGTGATTCCTACGGTGACTACATTATTTTCTTTAAAGATGTATACGGCTACGGCCGCGGCAACAAGTGGAGCAAATTTGACAGGGAAGAGCTTATGATATTTTCTACCGTTGAAAATATTGCCGCTGAATATAAAGCTGAGCATAAACCAAACCAATTTCAATTATCCGATGATAAATTAATACCAATTATTGAAAGCCTGATAGCAGATCACAAAGATTATGAAAAATATTACTTTGCTGATATTGTCACAGGCTCCGGAACAAAATAACAGCTAAGCCGCTTCTTTAACAGACCCGGTAAGCTTAACTATTCGACTGGTATTATTTGAAGCAAAATCAGAAAATTACGCTGATACTGTTTTTCATCTTAGCTGGAGTGTCATATTCACAGCCTGAGACCTTTACCGATATTAATTACAAAAAATTCATAACAACCGTTGCCGGGGAAGATTCGCTAATTTCCCTGCCCGATAAATTTATCCGTTTCGGAAGCTTAACGGTTTATTCTGACTCCGCAGCCATTAGCCCTTCGAATTATTACATTGATTACCGCTATGGTAAAATCCGTCTATATAAATCCTTCATTGAAAATATTATAAACAGCGGGCAGCCTGAAAGGCTGCAGATAATCATTATTTACAAAAATTTTCCATTTGATATTGCCGACAGTTATTCAAGATTTGAAATATTGACTAAACTTGATACCACAAGGGGTGACAGCGTTAAGGTTGTTGAAATCAAATCAGATTTTGTTGAGGATATATTCGCCGGAACTGATCTGCAGAAATCAGGCAGTATATTCCGGGGATTTACTATCGGCAACAACCGTGATCTCTCGCTGCAATCAGGCTTCCGTCTTCAGTTGAACGGTAAGCTATCAAGCGATATTGAAATCACCGCTGCCCTGACGGATGAGAATACTCCTATTCAACCCGAAGGCAACACACAAAAATTACAGGAAATTGATAAAGTATTTGTTGAACTTCGCTCAAGTAACATTACTACTACGCTTGGTGATATTGAAGTAAATTTTGCGGGGAGTGAATTCTTTAATTTTAACAAAAAGCTGCAGGGCGCAAAAGGGTTTGCCAATTTTGATAAAACTGACCTTTTCCTAACCGGCGCAATAAGCCGGGGCAGATTTAACAGCAATACATTCAATGGACAGGATGGCGTACAGGGTCCATACCGCCTTATTGGCGCAGATAATGAAGTGAATATTGTTGTAATTGCCGGGAGTGAAAAAGTTTACCTTGACGGCATACTTATGACAAGAGGGGAGAGCAATGATTATACTATTGATTACTCCAACGGTCAGGTAAAATTCACCAATAACAGGCTCATTACAAATGCTTCCAGAATTGTAGTGGATTTTGAATACTCCGATAAAAAGTATTCACGCAGCTTTATTGCGGGTCAGACGAGAACTGCTGTGATAAATGACCGGATCAAGCTTTCGTTTTCTTACCTGCGTGAGCGTGATGACCCGGGAAAGCCAATTGATTTTACTTTATCAGATACTGACCGAACAATAATATCAGAAGCAGGTGATAATAAATTTCTCGCCTCAAAAAGCGGTGTTTTATTTGTGGGCAGGGATTCTTTGGGTAACTCGCTTGGCTCCTACATACAGCGTGATACAGTTATTAATTCCCAAAACTTCACGAAGTATATATTTGCACCGGGCGATACAGCCGCCCTTTACCAGGTATCGTTTTCTTTCGTTGGTATTGGCAAAGGCGACTATAACAGCCTGAGCAGCAATGCTTACGTGTTTGCAGGGATCGGGCAGGGCGGCTACTTGCCGCTTGTATTTTTTCCATTGCCTGTGGCATACCAATCCGCTGATGTTGGAATGGACCTGCGGATCACAAAAGATCTTTCTTTGATACTCGAAGGCGCGGCAAGTGATTTTGATGCCAATCTGCTAAGTGATTTTGATGACACAGAAAATAAAGGAGGAGCATTTACTTCATCACTTGTATTTGCGCCTAAAAATTTTAAGTTAGGCAATCTTTCGCTGGGTGAAGTGCAATTCACAGTTAGACAGCGGGTCATAAATAAGCTTTATAACGCTGTTGATAGACTGAATAAAGTTGAATATAACCGTGTTTGGGATATCCAGGATTCAAGCAAACTCACCGAAGTAACCACGGAAGCGGGACTAAGCATTAATCCGCAAAAGTATTTCAGGGTAACCACCTCCGCGGGCAGGATAAAAAGGGGAGAGACGTTTAACTCCCTAAGGGGTTCAGTTGACCTCAAATTCGAAGGCGATAGCCTTCGTGCGCCATCGTTCACGTACTACGCTGATTATATTTCAAGCAAAGATAACTCACTGGATTACGGCGGCAACTGGATAAGGCAATACGGCGCGGTTGATTATAAGCTCAAGCCATTCAGCGATGCAAAATTCGGGAAATATAACCTGATTCTTGAATTCATCGGAGAGGATAAACAAACCCGTTCATTGAATTTTGATACAACAAACATCGGAAGTTTCAGGTTTTATGAAGTTAAACCAAAGTTATTAATTACTGATCTGTATAATTTAGATCTGGCTTACCAGTTCAACTACCGTTTTGATGATCAGTTCAATAAAGGCACACTTTCCAGGCAGTCGAATTCATATACCAGCACAATTGGAGTCAGAGTTAAGAACCTGAACTTCCTTTCAGCTTCAGGTGATGTTGTGGTGTACGATAAAAAATATACCCCTGATTTCCAGTCACTTGGATTTGTTGATTCCAGAACAATCCTGGTAACATCGCAAAGTAATGTGTGGTTTTTAAACAGGGGATTCAATACTAACCTGTTCTATAAAGTATCAAGTGAACGCACTGCCAAACAGGAAGTTGTGTTTATCTCCGTGCCTATTGGTACGGGTAACTATAAATATATTGGTGACCTGAACAATAACGATTTGCAGGATGAAAACGAATTTGTACTCACAAGCTTTGATGGCGATTACATAAAGATCTTACGGCCAACTGACCAGCTTTTTCCGACTACAGATCTGCAAAGCTCAGCTTCGCTTAATCTCGTGCCTTCGAGATTTCTTGCATCTATGTCAGATGGAATATTCAAATCAATTGTGAATAACATTACATCAGATACGTATGTAAGTGTATCTGAAAAAAGCAAAGACCCTTTGCAGCGTAATATTTACCTGCTTAAGTTCAGTACATTCCAGAATGATGAGAACACTATCGCCGGAGCAACAACTCTGCAGCAGGATGTTGGAATATTTGAAAATCACGAGTACTTTGGCATTAAGCTGCGTTTTGTTCAGCGAAAGGGTTTTAACCAGTTTTTTTCAGGTAACGAAAGAGTACTGAATGTTGAAAGAACCGCAAGACTCAGGTTTTCATTCACTCCTGATCTTGCGCTGATAACCGATTATGTTACGCAAATTGAGCGCAACCTTGCTCCATCTGTTGAAATACGTAACTGGAACATTAATACTGAGGGGGTTACATCAGAGATCATATATAAACCTGTAGCTTCAGTGGAGGCCGGCTTTAAAGTACAGCTAAAACGCGCCAGGGATGTTTACCCCGTGGCAAATACGCAAGCTGATATTAATGTGCAGACCTTCAGGCTTACATATTCACTTTCGGGCAAAGGTACTTTGCGAAGTGAAATTTCGAGGAATGAAGTATTGCTAAATACAAATCCCGCTTTTGTGCCGTTTGATCTGACCAAAGGACTTGTAGCGGGAAAGAGTTATTTCTGGACTCTGAACTTTGAATACAGGATAAGTAATTTTATACAGGCAACAATTAATTATTTCGGCAGGGCTGAAGATAAATCAAGGGTAATACATACAGGTACAGCGGAAATAAGAGCTTATTTTTAACTTGTACATACACACCCCGTCCCGCTGAAGCGGGACACCCCTCTCAAGAGGGGAATTTTAATGTTTAACACAATATGAGAAAACTTACACACGAAGAAGTCGGCAAAAAACGTATTACACTGGTTGAAACTAAGAATATCAAACGGTATCCGATTTATGTTTTGGCGGATAATATCCGCAGCATTTATAATGTGGGCTCAATTTTCCGCACCAGTGATGCCGCGCTGATAGAGAAGCTTTATTTAACAGGCTACACGCCGTATCCACCCAGACCGGAAATTGAAAAAGTTGCTTTAGGCGCAACGGATGCGGTGCCGTGGGAGTATATCAAAGATCCGCTTGAGGCAGTTAAGAAAATTAAAAGTGAAGGTATAAAGATAGTCCCATTGGAAATTACCCAGAACAGCAGGAGTTATACTGAAATTGGAACCTCTGAATTTCCGTTATGCCTTATACTTGGCAATGAGCTGACAGGTGTATCAAATGATATCATTGAGCTATCGGATTTTTCGATTGAAATACCGCAGTACGGGTTCAAGCATTCAATTAATGTTTCGGTGGCTTACGGAATAGCGGTAATGGAATTGGTAAGGAAATTAAACAGCTGAATAAACTGATTCGCCTTTAAGGTATGTATTCAGAACTTTTGCATTACTTATTTTTTCTTCTTCAAACTCAAGAATTTCATTATCCATTACAACAAAATCTGCAACTTTCCCTTTTGTGATACTCCCAATGGCGCCTTCGTTGTGATTTGAAAAGGCATTATTAATTGTATAAGCCTTCAGGCATTCATGCAGCGGAATTTTATGCTCAGGTGTGAATTCTCCGTGATTTGTATGCCTTGTAACCGCAAGCCTGATATTCTCGAATGGGTCAGCTTCAACAATAGGAAAATCAGTCCCGAAATTGAGCGTGCCGCCGAATGGAATAATATGAACATAGTTGTGAGTATTCCAGGTTAGTTTAGCCGGAAGTTTTTCAAATACAATATGTGCATCGTACTTCAAATGTAATGGCTGAACCGAAGCAATAATTCCATATTTTCCGAATTTATCGTAATCTTCGGGCTGTATGTGCTGTGCATGCTCAATTCTGTGGCGAAGCTTTTTTGTGTTTGGCAAGCCTGCGTACAATTCAATCACTTCATTTACAGCCTTATCACCTATTGCGTGAATAATCATCTGCATTCTGGCTGCATCAATTCTTTTAGCAAGTTCATATATTCTTCCTGATTTTACAATTTCTGTTTTAAAACCGTTTGATGAGCTTCCGCTGTAATTTTCTGAAAACAATGCTGTTTCAGAACCCAATGCACCATCCCAGAATGCCTTGAAGCCGTTAATGGTAAAGTAATCTCTGCTGATAAAAGAAGTTTTATCATTATAATTTTGCAGATTCTCAAACTCTGTAAAAGGAATATAGGAATTGATCCTTAGTTTTAATTTATCCCGTTTCCAAAGTTCAATATATACTTCAGCATCTTCGGGTAAGGTAATATCACTAACTGATGTTATTCCGAATGAATGAAGCATTTTTATACAATCACAAACAGCGTTTACTTTTTCATCAAGAGATGGTGAGGGAATAACATCATAAACCTTGTTCATTACGCTTTCACTAATAAAGCCCGTTAAACCACCCATTTCAGATATTTCAACTTCTTCTTTTTGGAAATTATCAGTTGTATGGTCGATTCCTGCCAGTGCCAACGCTTTAGTGTTACATATTGCGGAATGATAATCATAATTTGTTATGTAAAGGGGCAGCTCCGAATAAATTTCATCAATAAGATTGCCGTCCTGTTTTGAGTGACCTGCGAAAATTCTTTTCAGGTCAAGATTACCGCCGATAACCCAGTTTACTTTGTCTGTTTTGACGTAATTGCGGATTGCGGCTTTAAGTTCGCTGACTGAATTTATTTTAGAACAATCCAGTCTCTTCATCATCAATGCTCCGTTAACAAGGTGCAGGTGACCATCAATCAGCCCGGGCAAAACCAGCTTGCCTTTCAGATCTTTTATTTCGGTATAATTATCACGCAGGGTGTATGCTTCTGAGTTTGAACCAGAAAAATCGAAATGTCCGTTATTTACTCCGAAACTCTCAGTGAATTTACCATCAGGCTGCCAGACTTTGGCATTAATGAAAAGTATTGAACTCATAAATGAAATTACTTTTCATCTTTAAGATTTCGTGTCATGAGCTTTTCGGTTGCATGATACGGATCCTTACCCATGAAGAGGACTTTGTAAACCTGTTCTATTATGGGCAGTTCAACGCCGAGTTTCTTTGCAAGTTCGTGGGTTGATTCAGTTGTGGCAACACCTTCGGCGACCATTTTCATTTCAGCAAGTACCTGTTTCAGCTTCTTGCCTTTGCCCACTTCTTCGCCAACAAATCGGTTACGCGAGTGTTTGCTCATGCATGTTACAATAAGATCTCCAATGCCTGAAAGACCCATAAAAGTATGCTCATTTGCCCCAAAACGCATTCCGAACCTTGTGATTTCCCTTATACCGCGGGTCATAATGGCAGCCTTTGTATTATCGCCGAATCCGGCGCCGTCTGCAATGCCTGCGGCAATTGCTATGACATTTTTCAGTGCGCCGCCAAGCTCAACACCAACTACATCATGGCTTTTATACACTCTGAAATACTTATTCGAAAATGCTTTCTGGATTATTTCTGAGTTTTTTTCTTCATAACCAGCTGCGGCTACGGCGGTGGGAATATGCTTTGCAACTTCTTCGGCATGAGAGGGACCAGAGAGCACTGCAATATTTTTCTTATGTATATTAGTAAATACATCCTGGAATATCTGCGAAACGGTCATGAGACTGTGATTTTCGATTCCTTTTGATACACTTAAAATTAACCTGTTGCTGAAATTCAGGTCTTTAATCTGCTCAATTACATTGCGTATGAACTGGGTCGGAGTTGCAACAACGATCATGTCAGTATCTTTGACTGCCATGTTGATATCGCTGGTGATGATTATCTTTTCAGGTATCTTTATTTTGGGAAGGTAATAGAAATTTTCGCGGTATTCTTCAAGTGTATGGGCATATTCTTTGTCATATTCCCACAATGTGACCTTATGTCTGTTATTATGGAGTATAATCCCAAGTGCTGTACCCCAACCGCCGGAACCTATAATGCATATATTCATATATGCAAATTTATCTATAAAAATTTACTTATAAAATGTTAAATTAGGGTGTTAACTAAGTGTTACACTGCTTTCTTTACGGATCTGTCAAGGCTCTGTACTTTTGCATGCAGCCATATTTTTGAGTTAACTGTTTTGCATTTGTTAAGCCGTACAGTAAGCGAACTGAGGTCAGTTTTCGAATTGGTGTTATTATAGTTGATAAGTTTAATTACAAATTTACACAGGTTTTCGCACCCCGCTTTTTTTTCTTCGCTTACCATTGTGTTTTCTTTAAGGTACTTGGCAAATGCATGCGAGGCAGAAAGAGCAGTTTCAAGCTCACCCAATTCATAATAAGTCATAATGTAAAGGCTGCGTATATCTAAGTGGTAGGAGAACTCTTCCACGCGTATCTTGCTTAACCAGTCAAGGGCTTCGTTAAAATTGCCCTGTTCAAACCTTAGGTATGCATAGCTGTAATTAATAATATCAGTTTTTCTTCTTGGGTGTATCTGCCTGCCATATTCTTC
>JABFSP010000365.1 GCA_013140565.1 Ignavibacteria bacterium | reverse complement strand
CCATGACATACTATAACTTAAGGATTAACAATCCTTCTTTGGCTTTCAGGCTTGGAATCTTCAAAAATGTTGAGATCAGGCTGGGTTTTGTATTTATGCAGGAACTTAGCGGAACTATTCCGGAAAGGCAAAATTATAATCATACCAGAAATGGCATTTATTCAGGCGGACCCATCGAAGCAGGTGTAAAAATAAAATTACTTGAAGAAAATAAAATAATTCCCTCAACCGCAATAAAAGCTGATGTATTTATACCCGCAGGTGATTTCTATTTTCACATGGATTATGTCTCACCTCTATTCAGGCTGATGCTGCAGAAGAACATTTCGAAAAATTTCAGTGTTGGCGCAAATGCGGGCTACGGGTGGAATGTCTATGATTACTTCACCGATAAATACGGCAGCTATTCGATATCGCTGAATGCATCTGTGAGTAAAAAACTTGGCGCATTTGCTGAGGCTTTCAGTTATTTTCAGCATGAGCGAACTCCTGATCACCGCCTGGGGGCGAGCTTAAGTTATCGTTTTGCAAAAAATGTTATGACTGTTGTTCAGGGCGGGTTTGGAATATCTGATTCGGCACCGGATATTTTCGGCAGCGGAGGAATTGGTTTTATGTTTTAAGAAAACAGTTTAATATATAAAAAAATAGCACAGACAGGAATGTCTGTGCTACTAAATAAATACTGCACTTACAACTAATACACTCTGAAACTATTCACAATATTGATATTTGTGTTATACGCCGTAATCATGTAATTGTAATTATTCACAACGTCATCATATGAGCGGTTAAAGTCGTTCATATCCTTTGCCGAGGGTGCGTGATCGAAGAACTTGGTGCCGGCATCAAGGAACATATTGGTCATCTTTACGAAATAATCTTCGTAGCTGTATTTCATGTACTTTGTCTTCTCGGAAAACTCCGCGTTAAGAACCGAACTTTTATCTTCTTTAAATGATGCTTCAAATTCCCTGAATTTATCTTTTGCTTTAGAGTAGTCGCCCTTGTACTCCAATCCGTTAAACGCATCGTAGAATTCCTCTGCTTTATCAAGCGTGTTTTCGTAGGAATTCATGAGTATAGCAACTGCTTTTTCATCAGGATTCTTAATTGATTCAATATCCCGAACCTTGCGCTGCGGTTTATATTTTTTTACGGAGTTCGAAAATTTTTCGAATGATGATTTATATTTATCGTAAGCGGTTTTCATCTGCTCATCGTATGTTTCCGTTTTGGAAAGGTCTTCTTTGAACTCATTTTTGGTATAATACTCCGCAACCTTAATTGAGGTATTGTAGAATTCATCCATACTCTTCAACACATCTTTAAAATTACCTTCAATTTCCGATTTCATCTCGGATGTTGCGTTGAGCTTTGAGAGCTCACCGCCATCAAATAGCGAGCGGTTGTATTCTTTGTATACCCGCTCAAGATTATCCGCGGATAGCTTGAACGAAATTGCCATCACAAATGAGCTTTTGGTAATCGATTTCGGCGCGGGAACGTCGCTGATGTAATCCTTGTAAACTTTTTCGCCGGCATCCTGAACTTTGTTGGATACTTCTATGTATTTATTATAGAATTCAAGGTCAGCGGTTGAAGTAACTTCTTTAGTTTCTTCCTTTGTTGTTTCCTCTTTTGTATCACCCTTATCATCTTTAGAGCTGATTTTTTCTTTGAGCTTATCAACCATAGAGCAGCTTGTTATGATAAAAAACATCACAACCAGCGCTGAAATGAACCTGTATTTTTGCATAATTCCTCCTGTTTATTTAACCTGTTTTATTCAGCTTTATTTAAAATTAAGCGGAGCTTCTGCCTCGGTCCGCCCGGTATTTCTATTTATTACTAATACAAAAATAACCCTTCAGGGTTTAAATACAAAAGAAACATATTTTGAATTGTTTTAAAGGAATAGTATGATTTTTTGTAAAATATTGATGATTTTTAAGATACCGGTAATTTTATGATATTAAATAATTCATTTACTTAACTCATCAAAAAATTACCGGTATAGAACTGAACAAACGCCGCCAACGAGATATTATATTCTCATTTTACAAGGATCATTCGTTTAGACTGGATAAAATTATCAGATGCCAGCCGGTAAAAATACACACCGCTTGTCAGATTAGAAGCGTCAAAATCTACAGAATACCTGCCCGGTTTGAGAGATACGCCTGCAAGCTCGGCTACTATTCTGCCCAGCGCATCATAAACTGTCAGCTTTGTGAAGAACTCTCTTGCACCATTAGAACCCGGGGGTATATCGAAAATAATTTTTGTAACCGGGTTAAACGGATTGGGATAATTTTGATGCAGCAAATAATCCGCGGGAACCGTAGTACCAATTTGTTCAATGCCGATCAGACAGGAAGCAGCGTTATATCTTTGCCGGACAAGGTTACCGGGTTTTACTCCAAACCCAAGCGAAAGATTAACCCCTAAACCGCTGTGACAATAGCTCATTATAGTTCCTATCCTCGGAACTGCCGGTCCGCTGTAACATGAACCTTCAACAGTGTAACAGGTATCTATAGGTCCCCCGATCCACGAACAACTGTGAGTATGCGGTGAACCGACATTATGACCCATTTCATGACATAGGACAAATGTGTTCCACGTATAAACAGGGAATGGACGCAATGACGTATCTAATATGCTCACCGCAGTGGGTGCGGATGAGTCGCCGGAATTATACGGGTAGCACAGAACTTCTAACCAGGCTATACCGCCGCCGGTATTAGTTCTTGTGCTTATAAGATGCGCAAGGTGACCGTTAAAGGTATTTCTTACTCTTCCGCCAAACTTTTTTAAGATCTTGTACAGGTCATTTGTGCTTGTATACGGGTCAGGTGTTACCCAGATGTAAACTGACTGCAGCAGTGTGCTTATCTGGTCATTCTGATAAAACGCAATGTTTGTATTGTATATTGCCGTTACAAAATTATTTACATTAACAGTATTTGATCCATAATCCTGGTACATTTTATAATCACACTCAAAATACTTCCTTATGGGTCCCTGTAGAAAAGAAGAACTGATATTATTGTTGCTGCTTTTATTGTTCTCACCGGGGGTTTTCCACATGGTGAGTTCATCTGAATAACACTGAAAACTGTTTTTTATCTTAAGATCTGCCTCACTGAAAAAAATGTAATTATCGGAATACATCGACTCTTCTTTTCTCAGGGATGCAAGGTTCAGGTTTCCGCTGACCCCTGAAGCGGCAAGCATTACAAAATCATCAAAAATACTCAGCGCCGCCCACGAGGAATTATCACCTTTGATAATACCCCTGTAATATAAACCGGGGGTGTAATCAATGCTTGAGTATAAACCGTCACCGCTTATGGTTCCCGTTCTGAAATCATCTGTCAAAACCTGCGAGCGGATCAGTTCAAATTCAATGTTATCTTTTCCGTTAACCGGAATTTTGAAAACTATATGCCCTGGTCTTTGCAGTAATATTTCAGAAACAGCATTTTTGTTGATCCTGAGATATGTGCATTTATAAAGATATGATTCAAGTGAAATACCCGAAACATTAACCGGGGAATTGCTGAATATCTCGACGGGTTGAAAGTGATTTGTAAGCTTCGCGGAATTTACCAGGTCAGAAAGTACAGATGCATTTAAACATGAACCGCTCACTCCGAAAAATAATAAAGAAAAAATAATAAGATTATAAAAATACCTTTTCATTTTAGTTACCTCCGTAATTTTAAGGCGCAATTTTAAAAAACCATTATAACTACCTGAATAATATAATAATAGAATCAGGTATTCACAACGTAATTAATAAAAATTATTAATTTGCTTATTTTTGGAGTAATCCAATGTTGACTGTGCTAATGCTGTAATTTTCAGTTGTTTAATTTACAGTCTACAAGACAGTTTATTATATAATTGTTGTATAATAGAATTTTTTTCTGCGCAGACGAAAATTGCCTGTAATTTCTGTTACCTTGTTTAACGAGTGATAATTAAGTAATTTAGCGAAATGTTTTGAACAAATTATCACAAATTTTAAGCAGCTAAATGCATAAAAAAGAAGTGTTTATAATAGATGCAGCAAGAACTCCGATAGGTAAATACGGTGGTTCGCTCAAAGATGTAAGACCCGATGATATGGCCGCAGGGGTCATAAAAGAAGTTGTTAAACGGAATCTGGATACCAAAGGAATTTCAGCGGAAGTTATAGAGGATGTGATTTTAGGCTGTGCCAACCAGGCTGGTGAAGATAACCGCAATGTCGCCAGAATGAGCGTTTTGCTTGCAGGACTGCCCATAACCGTTGGCGGCGTTACTGTTAACAGGCTTTGCGGTTCAGGCATGCAGGCAGTAATTGACGCATCGCGTGCAATCATGACAGGCGAAGGTGATGTGATGATAGCAGGCGGAACGGAATCAATGACGCGCGCGCCTTTTGTAATGCCTAAGGCTGCTGAAGCATTCACAAGAACAAATGCGGTTTATGATACAACAATAGGATGGCGTTTTACAAATCCAAAACTTGCGAAGATGTATTACCCGTATTCAATGGGTGAAACCGCTGAAAATGTTGCGAAGCGGTACAATATTTCACGTGAACGTCAGGATGAGTTCGCGATGCACTCACAACTGAAAGCCAAGGAAGCAATTCTCGGCGGCAAGTTCAGAAATGAAATTACACCCGTTGAAATTATTACTAAAAAAGAAACTATAGTTTTTGATGTTGATGAATTCCCAAGGCTTGATACAACGCTTGATAAACTTGCGAAGCTTAAACCTGCGTTCGCAAAAGAAGGCGGCACGGTCACCGCAGGAAATTCCAGCGGAGTAAATGACGGCGCATGCGCGATACTTCTAGCCTCGGCGGAAAAAGCTGATGAGCTTGGTTTAACCAAACGCGCAAGGATAGTTTCGAGCGCAGTTGCAGGAGTTGAGCCTGACTGTATGGGTTTGGGTCCGATACCCGCAGCACGCAAAGCGCTTGAACGAGCCGGCTTAAAACTTGAGCAAATAGATCTTATTGAGCTGAACGAAGCTTTTGCGGCTCAATCACTTGCATGCATAGATGAGCTTGGACTTGATGTAAACAAAGTAAATGTAAACGGCGGGGCAATTGCACTTGGTCACCCGCTTGGAATGAGCGGTGCAAGGATACTTACAACCCTGCTTTACGAAATGGAAAAAAGAAATTTAAGGTTCGGACTCGCGACAATGTGCATAGGTGTTGGACAGGGAATAGCGACTATTATTGAACGGGTTTAGAAATTGAACGGGTTTAGAAGTTAAAACGTTTTGAATTTAAAAAGTTACAGGTTGAAAATTGCAGATTAATGAATCTAATATTAAAATCCGAAATCGTAAATCCGCAATCTGAAATAATATAGATGAATTTTCCAAATACATTAAGTCTGATAAGAATACTGCTTGCGCCGCTGTTTTTATACCTGTTCTTATCTGACTCAGCCGGACTTGTTGCTGCATCATTTATTGTATACACAATTGCTGCATTAACTGACTGGTATGACGGATGGTACGCAAGACGATACGGTTTTAAAACCCGCTGGGGACAGTTCATTGATCCGCTGGCGGATAAGATCCTAACATCAGCTGCATTTATAGGTTTTTACCTGATGAATCAGAAAAACCCCGGGTTTTTCGGCTTATCTGAGCCGGTCCCGATGATATATCTTATCGGGGTAATAATTTTCAGGGATATTGTGTTAACAATAGTGCGCAGCGTTCAGGAGCTGCGGGGAAAAGAGTTCCGGACTTCGATGATATCAAAAACAAAGACGTTCATCCAGATGTCTTTTATTTTCCTGGTTCTCGGGCTGATCTCAATTTCAGCCATTGTCTCCGGAAGCGC
Source organism: Ignavibacteria bacterium (assembly GCA_013140565.1). Classification (GTDB taxonomy): domain Bacteria; phylum Bacteroidota; class Ignavibacteria; order Tepidaquicellales; family OLB5; genus OLB5. Next base: position 6,664 of record JABFSP010000365.1, on the reverse strand, counting down.
AATAAGTGTAAGTATAAATAGTTATTTGCAATCGCAAATTAATTATTATATATTGCTTTTGATAACCGTGCTTACTGCAGCAAGCGGAGTGGCTTATGTTTTTGAATCAGGTGAGAACATAGAAAAACAGACTTATAATTAAAATTAACACAGGCAGAACAAAAACATAAAATGGCATTCAGATTAATTAAAGAAAAGAATCCTGTAAACGATGAGGTAAAAGTACCTTTTATAATTACAATGCTTGGCAGCGGATTCTTCATCGGGTTTGTTCCGGTCGCCTCGGGTACCTTTGGTTCACTTATCGGGCTGGGGCTTTACCTGATGCCGAAGATGTCAGAGTTCTACTATTTATCACTGCTTATCCTTCTTGTTTTTATTATAGGCATTTTTTGCGCTGAAAAGATGAGGGGCCGCTACGGCGAGGACCCGCCACAGGTTATTATTGATGAAGTTGCAGGCCAGCTTTTTACTTACCTGGTTGGTTCGGTTGTATTTGAACTGTTCTTTCCGTTCAAGTCTTTTGACCCGGCCACGGCATTTGATACAAAACTTGTTTTCGGTATTATCGGTTTCTTTTTGTTCCGCTTTTTTGATATTGTAAAACTTGAACCGGCCAAGTATTTCGATAAGAAGGATTCAGGCTGGGGAATAATGATGGATGATATTGCGGCCGCGATGTATGCCGGAATACTTTCCGCAGTGTTTACGCATTTAGCCTGGTACCAGTTCCTGCGTAAATATTTAGGCTGATCACCGGTTCTGATATAGTTATTAATATAATACCCTTAAGGTAAATGTAAAATATTTTCTTACCCGTAAATTCTTTCATGAAGTCAATAATAATTTCAATAGGTGATGAAGTTCTGATCGGGCAGGTGGTGAACACAAACGCTGCCTGGCTTGGCAGGGAGCTTCTTGCCATTGGTATACCCGCCGCGCGCATTATTACCGTACCCGATAGTGAAAAGGATATTTTAAAAGAGTTTAAAAACGCGTTTAAAGAGTATGATGTAATTGTTGTAACCGGCGGATTGGGTCCGACCCACGATGATATAACCGTAAAAACAGTCGCAAAATTCTTTAAGAGCAAATATGTGCTTAACGAAAAAGTGCTTAAGCATGTTAAAAGTATATTCGCAAGAAGGAATATTACAATGCCGGCTGTAAATATCGGTCAGGCGCTTGTACCTGAAATTGCGCAGGTGCTTGAAAACAAAACCGGTACCGCGCCGGGCCTATTGATCGATAAAGCGGGAAAAGTTTTCTGTGTAATGCCGGGCGTTCCCTATGAAATGAAATACATCAGTCAAACGGGGCTGTTACCATACCTGTTAAAGAAATATAAAAAAAAGATAACAAAGGTCATACGGCAGAAAACGCTGCATACAATAGGCATTGGTGAATCACTGCTTGCCGAAAAAATTGGTGATATAAACAAAATTGTACGTAAGGGTCAAGACTTTGAAGTGAAGCTGGCATTTCTGCCATCGAATTATGAAGTAAGGCTGCGCATTACGGCAATTGCGGCAAGTACATCACGGGCAGAAAAGCTTATTGTTAACGCAGAAAAGATCATAAAACGCAAAGCGGGTAATTTTATATATTCATCCGGTGAAAGCTCGATTGAAAAAACCACAGGTGAATTATTAAAGAAAAAAAAGCTCACCATTGCGGCAGCGGAATCCTGTACAGGCGGGCTGATAACAAGCAAACTAACTGATATCCCGGGAAGCTCTGATTACGTAATGGATGCGATCGTCGCTTATTCCAACGAAGCAAAACGCAGGCTGCTGGGTGTGAAAGCTGAAACGATAAAAAAATACGGAGCAGTAAGTAAACAAACAGCAATTGAAATGGCGCGGGGGATAAGAAAACGCTCTAAGACGGATATTGGAATTTCGGTCACAGGCATCGCCGGACCCACCGGCGCAAGGCCGGGCAAGCCCATTGGGCTGGTGTGGATAGGCTACTCGGATAAAAAAGCAACATTTGCAAAGGATTTTATATTCACAAAGGACCGTTTAAGGAATAAAGACATTATGGCAAAGATGGCATTGGAAATTGTGAGACGTAAATTAATAAATGTATAGTATCACGGACATTCTTGTCTGTATTAAATATTTAAATATGAGATTGATAATCAGGCTGATCTATTGGTCATACAAATGCTTGTTTTACTATAAAAAATTATGATAGAAATTAAAAATCTTGTAAAAAGTTTTGGAGATAAGCCCGTGCTCAGGGGAGTTGATCTCAGCATAGAAGATGGCAAAACGAATGTTATCATAGGCGCAAGCGGCTGCGGTAAATCAGTGCTGCTGAAACACATAGTTGGACTCCTAAAACCCGATAAGGGTCATATAGTAATTGATGGTGAAGATATTACCACCATGAATGAAAAGCAGATCTATACCATCCGGAAAAAATTCGGGTTCCTCTTCCAGAGCGCCGCGCTGTTTGATTCAATGTCAGTGGGCGATAACATCGGCATAGCGCTGAGGGAAAACACACTGATGCCGAAGGCGGAAATTGATAAAATAGTCACAGAAAAACTGGGACTTGTAAATCTGCCCGGCACCGAGGATCTTATGCCTTCGGAGCTTTCAGGCGGTATGAAAAAGCGTGTGGGTTTGGCAAGAGCCCTTGCTACAAATCCGCAGTATATATTGTATGATGAGCCCACAACGGGTCTGGACCCCATAACCAGCGAAACTATTGATGAGCTTATGGATTCCGTAGCGACAAAAAAAGGACTCGGGGTAACATCTATTATAGTTACACATGATATTTTCACAGTATATGAAATCGCCGACAGGGTATCAATGATGTACGAAGGAATTGTTCATTTCAACGGTACACCTGATGAGCTCCGTGCGACAAGCGACCCGATAGTAAGGCAATTCCTTGAAAGGACTGATGAGAAGAAGGCGAAACATTGATTCAATGGACTATTAACAATCCTGCTAAAGCGGGACTTCGAAAATGTCCAAAGACATTTTCTTGAAAGGCAAAAAAATATTATATATTCCAATTTTTCTGAATACTTCGACAGCTTTATTTCAGCGTTAATTTCAATTATTGACTATGTGTATAAAATTGGTTATTTTTGTGTATGAGGACCAATATAGAAATAAACAACAAACTGATGAGCAAAGCCAAAAGGCTTAGCCGTTTAAAAACAAAAAAAGAAATTGTTAATACGGCACTGGAACTGTATGTGCGCAGCATGGATAAAAGGTCGATAATGGAGTTAAAGGGAAAGATCAAATGGAGCGGCAACCTGGCTAAAATGAGGGAAACTGATTGAAAGAGGTCGTGATCGATACATCCGTGTGGATCGATTTTTTGAACGGTATTGAAAACAGGCAAACAACCACTATGACAAAGATCCTTGACGGGGAAACCGAAGTCTTTATCACGCCACAGATAATCCAGGAAATATTACAAGGAATAATTGACGATAGCGAACACGATCTTTTGAAGGAAAAACTTCTTTCACTTAATGTAATAAGTATAGATCCGCTGGAAGCTGCAATTGGCGCAAGTTCGTTATACAGATCACTCAGAAAAAAGGGGACAACTATCAGAAAGACAAACGATGTTCTGATAGCTTATTACTGTCTGTATTTTAACATTCCTCTTTTGCATAAGGATAGGGATTTTGACCTGATATCCGAACACTCTAAATTAAAATTGTATAAATAAACATACGGGAATTTACCGGATTTCTAAAAACCAATCCATTTATCAATCTGAAATACCCGGAAATTAAAACAGATCATACAAACGCTTCAACGCTTCCCGGAGACATTATTCTTTTCGGGTTATCACGCGGAACAATCCTTCTCATAAAATCAAAGAACAGCTTGGTTGTTGTGCAGCTTGGGCAAATGCCGATATCGCCTTCCCATATCTCATCACAAAACGCTTCGGGCAGATTTTTGTAAATTATTCCTGTAGCCTTCTCGTGGGTTTCCCATACCCAGTCAGCATCGGGAGCCTGTTTGCCTTCATAGTCTGTGCCAACCATCGGAATAAACGGGCTCATAATGGGGAATACACCGTTTGAAGAGAGAAAATCAATTCCTTCGAGCACTGATTCCTGCGGCTCTAATCCGACCACAAAACTCGAGAGAGCTCTTGCGGGTTTAAGCAGGTCCCTCGCTTCAAATAACGATTCGATCCATCTTTGCCTGCCAACTCTTTTTGTTTTACCAGGGCATATTTCACTAAACAGCTTCTCATCCCAGATCTCAAGATTGAATGCCACGGAGCTTATTCCCGTGGAACAGAGATATTCGGTCTCTTCTTTATTTCGTGTTGCGGTAATTGCGGTAACAATGGGAAAATACTTTTCAGCAAGCAGGGGTTTAAGCTTTTCGAGTATTGCCGGAAGGTTCCCAAGCCCGTCATCCTTGGCGGCTCCTGCTGTCATTGCTAAATGAGAGCAAACGGGATTATCAATAATTGCTTCTTTTACCACATCATAAATATCCTCGGCTTCTTTGATCGTTACTACATGACTGCGGTTTCTTTGTCTTGCGGGCACAATATTGCAGAACTTGCACTCTTCACCTTTGACAAAATAATTGCACGCGTTATCAAAACATACCCTTAAGCCGCAGTCTCCGCGCATTGAGGCGACTTTTTTCATCATCTCGCCGCTGCGGGTTTTTTTATCATAAAAATCCGGACGGTTTGGCCAGCGTACTTCGCAGATCTCTTTTTTATTTTTCTGCAGGATTATTGTTTCACCTGAGCGAGTTACCGTGAACGGGGAAGCGGGGTTATACCGCACATCAACGTACAGGTCATACGGCAGCAGCATGTCGTTTGGCAGGGGCCTTGTGCCGTCGCCGGAACCCTTGTGAGTAACAGGTGTCATTTCAAACACCCAGAAAACTTTTTCAAGTCCGCCTTTGCCAACTGTTTGCAGAGCTTCATCCGTGATGGTAAGCCCTTCAAGCAATAATTCGGTCTTAAGTCTGATTGATTCGTCTAATGTCATATGAAAAAAGAAGCGGCAGACAAGTCAGCCGCCTGCGATAATTAATTTAAACTGATGATATCCTTTTCAACACCGGTGATCTTCATTTTACTCAGGCTATGCCCGCTGTGGTAATTTGTTAAGCCGGCATTTTCTTTTACAATATCATACAAAAATCCGCCGGTAAAACACTCAGCGCATATTGGCGCTTCGTTCTGCCAGTAATCTTCGGTTCCCACGACAGGCATTTTTTCAAGCAGAATATCAGCCGCACGGCGTGTGGTATCCATCATCCAGTTGTATGTCGGCGGGCGGAACCCTTCGAACTGGCTGCCCGTTTCGGGGCTGAACGGAACAACAATGGGAATTATTCCGCGCTCAGCGCACCACTCAACACCTTCAAGCAGGGTCTGTGCCGGTTCAAGTCCCGCTATCATAGCGGAAAACACTCTTCCTTCACCGAAATACTTTACCGCTTCTATAAGTGAGTTTTCCCAAAGCTCCCTGCCGATATATTTATCTTTGCCGGGTACAATCGCTTTCCAGTAGCCCTTATCAAAAACTTCAAAGTTAAAAGATACAGAGTGCATTCCCATATCATACATAAGCTTAACATCATTAATGTTTGTTGTGGGTGAAATTGTAAAAAGAACCTTGGTTCTGTCGTTGTGGCCGTTAAAGCCAAAACGCTTCTGAAGCTCTTCGAGTATCTGTATCGTTCCGCCGAGTCCGTTCTTATCAGAGGGAGTACCGCGGGTTAATATGGCTTTGGGGTCAGCGTGATACATCTTCGCGATTTCGATAACGTCAGCTATCTGCCGGGCGTTTTTAAATGAGTTGGTGATATTTTCTTCAGGGTAGAAATCCTGCGCGGGCGTTAAGTTGCAAAACCTGCATGCGGTTTTGGTTCGGAAATAATCGCAGAAATAATTCCAGGTAAAATTCAGGTTGCATGTACCATTGTAAACAACAATATCACTGAACATTTTTCCATCGGAAGTTTTTTCAAATGCAAACGGCGGCTGTGAAACAAAATCAGCGGCACAGATAATGCTTCCGGCTCTATCCTGCACGACAAGCGAATTCTCAATTATCCTGAGCCTGAAGTTGGCTTCGGGATTTTCGCGTACCTGCACAAACACTTCCTTTGGCAGCTTAAGCTCCGCGGGTAAAAACCGTTTTGCCCGGGTCTCATCCCATCCGCTTTGCATGGCAAGATCTTTGCGCAGATCATTTAAGCGAAGCCCGTTTATAAGGAAATCACATTTTAACTTTATCAGTTCTTTTCTATCCATAATTTTTTATAAATTAAAAAAGCCCTGAGATAAATCACTCAAGGCTTCCTGCCTTTAGCCGGCAGAATAAAAGCTGTTTTACAATTAATTCCAGGAGCCTGCCGGCGGAAAGATCGAATGTGATTTTTCGCTTGCATTATCCCATGAGCCTGCCGGCGGAAAGATCGAGTGTGATTTTTCGCTTGCGGTATCCCATGTGCCTGCGGGCGGGAATATTGAATGTGATTTCTCACATGCTTCATTCCATTTGCCTGCCGGCGGAAAAATTGTGTGTGAAACTGTTTTTACATCTTCCATAAATTGCTTTTTGTATATTAGTTTTCGAAAACTTAACACAAACATATGTTTAAAAAAGTAAAAATTCAATACAAAGTGACAT
>JABFSP010000135.1 GCA_013140565.1 Ignavibacteria bacterium | reverse complement strand
GCACATTATCGATTTTATCGCATCCGTAAAGCAGGTTTTGTGTGACCTGCAGCCTTGTCTGCGAAGTATTAATGGAAAGTACTAAAGCGGCAACCCCGGCTGCGTTTGGGCATGAGCATGATGTGCCGTTAAAAGTTGAATAATAATTTCCGTTGGTACCGCCGGTTGTATTATAACCGCCAGTGCTTTGTACATCGGTTGAGTAACATACCGTGGGCGCAACACACTCAATATCACCCGTGGAAACGCTTTCGCCGTAACTGCCGCCCCACCAGAATTGGTTACCGGAGCCTGCCGCTTTTTTTTGGTCATGTGTGGTTGATGCCCCTACGCAAATTACATTTGCAAGATATGAAGGGTATGAAGGCGGGTTCCTGCCTTCATTGCCTGAAGAAAATAAAATTATGCATCCAAGTCCGCCGCGCCCGCTGGTTGCAGCGCTGTTAATTGCATTTGTAATTGTCGCAGTTGCCGTTCCGCCGCCCCAGCTGTTGCTCAGGACATCAATACCGCGGACCCTTGCTGTATCAAACGCTCTGGCTATACCTAAATCAGTTGCGCTGCCTGATGCGTTAAATATCCTGAGTGACATTAATTTGCAGTTTGGTGCAATTCCCGCAATACCCAATGAATTATTTGTAATAGCGCCAATGAGACCCGCAGTGCATGTACCGTGACTGCCTGAATCACGCGGAACAGTATTTGTATTATAGTAGCCATCATAACCTGCAAGCAGGTGACCGGCTGACTGAAAATCGGGGTGGGTTGAATCAATGCCTGTATCAAGAACACCAACTTCAATAGAAGAAGAACCAAGCGTGTAATCCCATGCCTGGCTTACGCGCATATCTGCGCCGGCTATGCCGGTTGCTGTTGAGCCATCACCTGCGGAAGTATTCCCGCCGGTAGGTACACTCTGTGAAGTATTATTCAGCGCCCATTGTGATGAATAATAAGTATCATTGGGAGTGTAATTCAGCAGGCAGAATTCAGGATATAGGAAGTTAGGTTCGGCATATTCAAAGACCGAAGAATTATAGTATATATCAGATAGCTCAAGCGCGTTCTTTGTTTCACCTGGAAGTGTTTTTATAAGGAATCCTTTTTTATCTCCAACATTGCCTACGATAATACATTTATTCTGCGCGTTGAGAATATTCAGGTTTGTAATATATCGTTCATCTTTTATCCTTACAATGAATTCATCCGTTGGCACCTGGTAAACGTTTCGCGCAGTGCCGTGATATGTTTTGGTTATGAACTTAATTCCCGCAATACCCTGCAATTTCTGCATAACGGAATTAATCCGTGAGAACAATTTACCTGATGATACAGTGATAATAATGACATTATTATCAGCAACTTTGACGGTATCGGTATTGCTTAGCCTGCTTTTTATCTGCGTGGAAATGTTCTGTACTGAGTAGGAGTTGTTTTCGGTGATAACCGCTATTTTATCTTCGCGGGTTTCGAGGTATATGGGCTGATTATTGTAAAAGTAATAATTAACATCTGCAAGGAAATTAGCCTGAATAAACACAAGCAGCAGAAATGCAATTATTCTAAATTTCATATTTATTGAAATTAAATTTTACTTTTTACAAAGATCGATAATGCGTTCAAGATCTTCGGCGGTATAATACTCAATAACAATACTGCCGGTTGTTGGCGAGGAAGGACTTAACCTTACCCTTGTGCCGAAATGCTCCATGAATTTTTCTTCAAGGAATTTTATGGCTGCTTTATTCTGATCGGTAATTTCGTATATCTTCTTTTCGCGCTTATCCTGTTTGTTCTTCTTCTTTTTGGTAAGCTCTTCGGCTTTTCTAACGCTTAGGCTCTCTGAAGTAATGCGCTTCCATAACAATAGCTTATCAATATCATTATCCATTGCAAGGATTGACCGTGCATGCCCTTCGGAAATTTCGCCGCGTTTAATGCTGAGCTTAATTTCTTCAGGTAGAGTTAACAGTCTTAAAGTATTTGCAACGGCGCTCCTTGATTTGCCTACTTTTGCCGCAATTTCTTCCTGTTTTAGGCTGCATTCATCGATCAGCCTTTTGTAGCCTTCGGCTACTTCAAGTGAGTTGAGGTCAGAACGCTGGATATTTTCAATGAGCGCAATTTCAAGCAGGTCTTCCTTTGAGCTTACATCAAGCACGAATGCGGGTATCTTTTCCAATCCCGCCAGTTTTGATGCGCGGAGTCTTCTTTCACCTGAAATTAATTCATAGCTGCCGTCATCAATTTTCCTTACGGTTATTGCCTGGATGATTCCCTTTTGCTTTATGGATTCTGCAAGGTCATTAAGCTCTGTGTTATCAAATTCTTTTCTGGGCTGGTAGGGATTGGCTTTGATCATATCAAGCTCTATGAACAATATCTGCTCATCGCTTTTGGGATTAAGCTCTGTTATGTTCCTATGGAATTCAGGTATATTGTTATTCTGCTCTGCGGCTTCTGAGCCGCCGAAGAGGACATCGAGTCCTTTACCAAGTCCGCCTTTTGGTTTATCTTTTGACATTATTGCCTGCCTGTTTGATTGATATTACTTCCTTCCTTTTCAGGGGGGATATCTTTATTCACAACTTCAAATTTAGGTGCATCATATGTAAGGATATTATCGAACTTCTGCAAATGCTCTTTGCCGTTGCGGCGCAGGAATTCATTCGCAAGCTCTGTGTAATTTTTGGCGCCAACAGAAAGCGGGTCATAAACCACTACGGGCTTCCCGAAGGAAGGGGATTCGCTTATCTTAACGTTACGCATAACTTTCACGGGATATAATTTATCCTGGAAATATTTTTCAAGCTCGGTTGCAACCTGGTTAGATAACCTCAGTCTTGCATCGAACATTGTAAGAAGGTAGCCTTCAATTTCAATGTGCGGGTTCAGCCGTGATTTTATCATTTTGATAGTATTGAGAAGCATCGTTAATCCCTCGAGCGCGTAATACTCGCTTTGCACGGGAATTAGAACTGAATCAGATGCTACCAATGAGTTTAATGTGATCAGACTGAGCGATGGAGGGCAATCAATAAAAATAAAATCAAAATATTCCTTAATCTCATCAAGCCTTTTTTTAAGTATGAACTCACGCTCGGGCATTGAGACAATTTCAATTTCAATTCCAACAAGATTGATGTTTGAGCGTATCATAAAAAGATTCGGTACTTCGGTTTCTGTTACGCAGGCTTTTGGCGCAGTAACTCCCGTTAAAAGTTCATAAACAGAGCCTTCCATAGAAGTTGTAGGGAAACCCAGTCCGGATGTAGCGTTTGACTGCGGGTCAATATCCACAAGCAATACCTTGCAGCCGCATGCGGCAAGTGCCGCGCACAGGTTAACAGCGGTTGTGGTTTTACCCACTCCGCCTTTTTGATTAGCTTTTGAAATTATCTTTGACAAAATTATCTATTTGAAGGGGATTACATCCCCTAGTAC
>JABFSP010000281.1 GCA_013140565.1 Ignavibacteria bacterium | reverse complement strand
GTGTAATACACTAGCGATGGGCGCAGCCCATCGAAAAAAATAGCACAAAGAAATAAAGCCCTGTAGGCCGATGGACTGGCTTTGACAGTGGCGTAATAAATTAATTAAATTACTTACTAACACGATCATTTCTTCTGAAAACTAAAATTCTCATATCAATATTATCAATTTTACTGGTCTCATCAAACCTGTACGCCCAAAATCCGCGCACGGAATTAAGTCCCTACAGCGATACCATACCTCAAAGCAGCCTCTCATCATCGCAGGCTGATTCCATTTTCAATTTCATTGTATCAAACAAACACCTTATCGATCTTGACGACTGCAACATCTGCAAATCGCGCGCACACATAATTACCCGGATAATTGAAAAATACTTCCCCGCGGTAACACCGGCAAAAGTTTGGCTTATTGCTGATTGTAAAAGAAGCTCCAGGACCGAACACTACAAATACAAACCTGCGGTATTACTGCAATCTCCCGGAAAGTGCTCAAACTGGTCTTATCATGTTGCGCCCGTAATCATTACCGCAAACGATACAATTGTAATTGATCCTTCAACTCAAACCAAACCCGAAAGTTTAAGCAAATGGGCAGGTGATATAATTCCCCAAAACGGCGCGGGATTTTTGATAATTAAAGATAAACGCTATTACATTTACCCGCAAAACAAAGATGACCTCTTTCTGGATGAAAATGCGGTTTGGGATATAAATGATAATACATTAACGGATCATAAATATCTCCGCTCAGTTGACGAAACGCTCCAGGCAAAACATAAACTGTATGAACCATGGAAGTTCAATTATTATATATCGGAATTAATGAAGCTGCTGGAGTGAAATAATGAACAATCTGAAAACAATCGGCCTATGAAAAAAAGCGTGTAGAAACACGAGAGCGCAATTAATAAATGCAAAAAATCTGTTTGAGTCACGCAAATCGCACCTATGGTGCGTATCAAAGCGTGACGAGTTATTTTTTGCAGCTTTCGCGCTCGAAGTGTTTTAGCTTTTTTTCATCAGCCTTGACTTTTTTGGTTCTTTTTGTGTCAAGACAAAAAGAACAAAAACAAAATTGATAAAAACCCAATTTATCGCAATATAATAGCTGTTCTAAAACTTATTATGATAATCACATCCAAAATACTATCATCACACATAGAGCTCACTCACGGCATCTCAACACGCTTTGTGGATGAACCGCCATATTACAACAACCTAAGCAAACACGTTGGCGATGAACCCGAAACAATTTCCAAAAACCGCGCGCGGTTCTTCGGGTCGCTGGGTATCGCCGAAGCATCGCTTGTTCACGCTAACCAGGTGCACAGCGATGGTGTATCAATTGTAACCAAACCCGGACTTTACCCCAATACTGATGCCCTGATAACTTCACAAAAAGGACTGAACCTTGTAATATCAATTGCTGACTGTATGCCGGTTATGATATATGATAAAACAAACGGGGTTATTGCAAACATTCATTCAGGCTGGCGCGGTACACAGAAAAACATAGTTGGTAAAACAATTTCTATTATGAAAACTGATCTTCATTCAAAGCCTGCTGAGCTGATTGTATTTATGGGTCCCGCAATAAGTAAACCTAACTTTGAAGTAGATAAAGATGTAGCGGAAATGTTCCCTGCGGAATATGTTTCACAAAAACCAAAAAGCGAAAGTAAATTTATTGTTGATACAGGCCGGGTGGTTTATGAAAGCCTTCTTCTGGCCGGCGTGCCGGCAAATAATATTGAACAATACCCGGAATGCACATTCGATAATGCTCATCTTCATTCATACCGCCGCGATAAATCCGGCTCGGGCAGAATGTTCGCCGTTTTGGGGATGAAAGAGTAAATTCATACCAGTAGGCATTATCGCAATGAAAGTCAAAAATAATAAAATTTGATTTAGAACTATATTTTTTCGGAATTTATGATTAGATTTAAGCTGTAAGGTTTACAATTTTTTTATGGAGGTTAATTTGAAAAAGCTCTCTTGCTTTACAGCCTTTCTGACTGCATTATATTTTATTTTCTTCATTCAAACTTCTCTTTCGCAGCAAAGCAGGGTACTGGAAGAAACAACAAAGAACCTGCATCCTGATTATTCTATTCAAACAGCGGATAACTATTTTTTACCCGGCGAGCCCGTTCCAATAACTATCAGCTCAACTTCAATAACTGTTCCGTCAGAATTCACCATCAGGGTTTACCGTATAAATGATCCTGAACTGTTTATAACAAAACAAAATAATGTCCGTCAGTTTTCGGTAATTGGCGCTGATAGCGCTAATCTTATGGGACTCCTTGAAGAAACTTATTCGGTTAAGCACGTACTACTGCCCAAACGTATTAAAAATACAGATAACCTTTGGATCAACCGGGAAATTACGTTCACTCCCAAAAGAAGCGGCGCATACCTGGTTCGCGTAACACACAAAGATAAAATCGCGACAGCCGGATTTTTTGTAACATCAATTTCAATATTGACCCGCTATACCCATGGCTCTGTGCTGAACTTTACATGCGAACGGAAAACAGGCGCGCCTGTTGACAGCGTAAAACACAGCCTGTATTTCAACTCGCAAAAAGCAGGTGAACAGTTTTCACCTTACAGCGCGCAGAATTATTATTTTACCGATAGTGACAGGGAGCTGTTCTACCGTTACGGATATGTAATTCCGCTTATCATCTCACAAAAAAATGATGAAGTCGCTGTATCAGACCCCGATTATTATTTCTACGGCAAACCGCAGCCGTTCAGCGCGCTTATAGTTACAAGCCAGCCGGTTTACCGGCCGCCGGGAAAAGTTGATTTCAAAATATCGCTTCGCGAAATGACGGGCACCGGTTACATGGTCTTTGCAGGCAGAAATGCCGTGCTCAGGATAACCGACCCAAAAGGTTCAGCTGTATACAGGAAATACATAACTACCGATAAATTCGGCGGTTTTTCAGATAGTATTTTCATTGAAAAAGAAGCGCCCCTTGGAAAATACAAAATAACAGTTGATATAACCGAAGGCGGCGACTCAGCAAATGAAAATAAAATGATATATCAAAGCTTTACGCAAACCTTTGGCGTTGAAGAATACAAAAAACCTGAATATAAAGTAGAAGTAAAGACCGATAAGAAGCAGTACTCCGGCGGCGAAAAAATAGAAATTGATATCCAGTCAGATTACTATTTCGGCTCACCGGTACCCGATGCAGAGGTAACTTACGATATTTTTAAAAAACCGCTGTATAAACCCTGGTGGTATTACAGTGAATACAGCTGGTTCTACAGGGATTATTACAGTACCGTTGGAACTGAAAACAATTACGAGAAATCTCAGTATATATTTTCTGAAAAAGGAAAACTTGATGAGAACGGTCATTTAAAAGTGACATATAAAATTGATGAAGATTTCAATGAAGGCACTAAAAAGAATCCATATGAAACTGATTACATTTATATTGTGAACGTACATGTCACCGATAAATCGAGAGCAAATGTCACAGCTTCAACGGATGTAAATGTTACCCGCTCTGATTATTTCATAAACGCGCATGCTGATAGGTCCATCACCAGTCCCGGGGAAATGATAGGTTTGACTGTTAACGCGCGTGATTTTTCTGATAAGCCTGTGGAAGCGAATTATTCAGTTTCCGTTTACCGCGTGGTTTACGAAAAAAAGGTTAAGTTAAAAAACTACCTAACAACTCTTTCGGGCAAAACGTCTTATATGGGCGATGATGTGCTCTACATTCCAACTGAACCCGAAGGCTACTACGAAATTGAAGTTACTTCGTTTGATTCAAAGAACACAAAACTTACAGCTATGACTGGTTGTTTTGTCTCTGCGGGAAAAATGAGCTGGTGGGAGCGCAATGAGGGTACTATCAGCATACTTCCAGAAAAAGATACTTACTTCCCCGGTGATACAGCGGTAATATTTGTTGAAACACCGCACGATACAGATATCACGCTTCTGATAGACGCCTGCAACAAAAGCGTTGTATATTACAGCGTTCAGCAAATTTCCGGTGGCGCAGCTTATTTAAAGATACCCCTTAGCGATAACTCAGCCCCGAACATCTTTATTCATGTTTCTTATATAAAAAACGGTATCCTTTACTCGAATTCAAAACCTGTTGCCGTTATTCCCCGCAATAAATTCCTTGATGTGCAGGTAACCTCGGATAAGACTATATACAAGCCGCAGGAAGAAGGCGAAATTACCGTTACCGTTAAAAATTCGCTTGGTATGCCTGTAAAAAATTCCGAAGTAACGCTTGGCATGATTGATGAAAGCGTTTATGCAATTGCCCCGGATAATATCAAAGATATTCGCGGCGTCTTTTATGCCCCCATTGCCCAGGTAACTTCGCTCAATTATAACAGAAAGCACATACGCGGAACTCAATACTATTCAGTTTTTCCCGGGCTGTTTGAAATGTACAATGCACGCTCCGGCGATAATAAGATGTCTTTTGTTAACACAGAGATCTACGGCGAAACAGGCGCAAAATTCTATTATGCGGGTATACTGATAAACGGTAAGTACCTTGCGGGATATACCAACAGCGAAGGCAAACTTAACTTCCCGCTTCCTGAAGGCGAGTATGATATTTCGGTGATTTACCAGAACAGAGTACTTGAAGGCGTATACAAAATGAAGTTCACCCAATCGGGACCTAATCTGCTGCAGCTAAAAATAACCACGGGGGAAATACTATTTGCAGAGCTTAACAAAAATTTGCTCATTACTGCAACATCTAAAGAGGGATTCGGTAAACTCTACGGAACAGTCAGAGATGATAAAGGTGAATTACTTATTGGTGCCAGAGTTGCAATTGAAGGTACGCAGATAAGAACCGGAACTGATGAAAAAGGGTATTTTGAATTGGTAAACATTCCGGCCGGTATATATTCTCTAAAATGCAACTATGTGGGATATGATTCACAGGTTATGACAAATATTGCTGTCACAAACAATTCTGAAATACTGATAAATTTTGAATTGAGTACTGGTGGAATTGTCGCTGATACAATAATGATAATATCAAAAAGGAATACTATTGATAACAGTTCCGGTAAGATAATTGGCTCTGAATTCATTGATAACACAGGCATTAGAGGAATTGAAAACATTGTTGCCAAAACAAGCGGAATAATTGTAGATGAAAACGGTCAGGAAATCAATATTCGCGGCGGCAGAACCGACGGCACACAGATAATTATTGATGGAGTTGTAACAAACAATCCGCTGGAAGATAAAAATAAATTCGTTGAAGCCGTAACCCGTAGTGAATTCAAAGATGCCGCTTTATGGATGCCCGCGGTATATACCGATGAGAACGGAATTGCAAAGGTTAAAGTCAAATTCCCCGATAACCTTACTTCATGGCGTGTTACTGCAAGAGTACTTACCGATAAAACCGATGCGGGACAAAATTCTTACTCAATGACCTCGCGCAAGGATCTTATCATTCGTGTTGAAACTCCCCGCTTCTTTCAGCAAAACGATGAAGTAACAGTTTCAACAATTGTTCACAACTATCTTGATGAAGAAAAGACAGCAAAGGTCACAATGAAGCTTGATAACCTTACACTGCTTAATAATGAATCAGGTGAGCAGCTTATTACTCTTGGAAGGAACGAAGAAAAACGGGTTGACTGGCTTGTAAAAGTAAACAATCCCGTTGGTATAGGGAATGTATTAGCTTCGGCATTGACCAATGAGGAGTCCGATGCAATGCAGCAGCTTGTTCCCCTGCAGCCCTTCGGATTAAAAGTACAAACAAATTCCGCATTTGATCTTTCTAAATCTTCCGGCGGTGTCACAAAAACATTTCCGTTGCCTGAAGGTACTGATCTTAAAAGCGCGTACCTGCAGATAGGGCTCTCGCCATCAATTGCTTCAACAATACTCGGCAGCCTTGATTACCTTATCGGCTATCCATACGGCTGCATAGAGCAGACCATGAGCCGGTTTATGCCTACGTTAATTACAACTAATACTTTAAAAAAACTTGGCGCCCCTCTAGACCCGTATTTTACGGAGCAGGCACCCAAAATGCTGCAAAAAGGGTTGAGCAAGATCTACTCACTGCAAAAAAATGATGGCGGCTGGGGCTGGTGGCCAAATTCCGCCTCAGATCCGTACATGAGCGCATATGTGGTTTACAGTCTTAAGCTTGCAACTGATGACAGCATAAAAACTAAACACATGGTTCTTGATAAAGGAATTTTATACATTTATAACGCGCTTGGTAATAAAAAACTTGAACCAACTACCAGGGCATATATTACTTTTGTACTATCGGGTTTTCCGCAGACACCAAAAAGTACAAAATTGCTTAATAAACAGTTTGAGCTTCTAGCAAAGAAAGATATCTCAAGCCTTGCAATGGCACTGCTCTCCATGGCTGCCGGCAATATGATAAAAACCGGTACTCAGCAAAAGTATATTAACTCCGTAATGCGTGAGGTTAATTATATTGATGACGATAAGGCGTTCTGGAAGTCAAAAATTAAACGGTATGACTGGCAGAACGATGAGATTATAACCACTGCAATGGTACTAAAGGCAATGCTTGCTGACCCGCTGAGCAGAAAAGAAAACAAAGATATGATAGAAAAAACCGTTAACTGGCTGCTGGCTATAAAACGCGGAAACTCATGGGGTAACACACTGCAAAATGCGTTCATAATTTATTCACTTACCGACTATCTTAAAGCTTATAACGAGCTTGAACCGGACTACGAGATTAAAATACTTGTTAACGGAAAAGAAACGGCAAATAAACATATCACAAAAGAAGACATCTTTAAAAAGGAAAATAGATTTATGATAGGCGGTGAGTTTTTGAAAAAAGGTGATAACGAAATTAGGATAGAAAAAACAGGCGCAGGGAAAAGTTATTTTACAACATCATTTGTCTATTACGAAAAAGAAAATAAAAAAGAAATTAACAGCACATACAACGGGTTTGATATAGAACGCGAATATTACGAACTGAAGAAGGTTTTTGACGCGAAGAAAAAAATATACACATATCAGAAAAGTGAATTCAAAGGTACAATTACTTCCGGCAGTGAACTGCTCGTGAAAGTAAAAGTATATCCCAAAGATCCCCAAAATGAATATTTTATGCTTGAAGACCCAATTCCGGCAGGCTGTGAATTCATAAAGGAAGATTGGGCATACCCCATTGAAAATGAAAACAGCTACCAGGGCAGGTCAAGGGGTCTGTGGAACTGGTGGTATTCAGATATGGACATCAGGGATAACAGGATCGTGTTCTTTGCCGCTTCGATGGTTCAGCAGGAGTATGAATTTTCATACCTGCTTCGCGCGCAGATTCCCGGCACTTATAACGTTATGCCCTCAAGGGGAATGCTGATGTACTACCCGGATTATAACGGGTCAGGTGAAAACAACATAATTAAAATTACTGATAAGCAATAAACTGTAAAGCAATGATTTAATCAAATAAAAAGCCCCGAATATACATACGGGGCTTTTTGCTTTATTCCGAAATTGGGTTCAAACCCTGCTTTTATATTTCAGCTCCTTAAAATTTATGACAATTTCAGTTCCAACTTTATTTTTCATTACGGCTTCGCCATCAAGCTGAGCGGCAAGACTCGATAGCAGTGTCATACCAAGAGAATTTGATTTTGCTGCGTTAAATCCTTCAGGCAAACCTTTGCCGTTATCCTTGATAATCAGTCTGAAACCGGCGGCAATATCTTCTTCCTGTGTTCCGTAAATTTGATTATTACCGGTTAATGCCAGATCGATCCTTATTTCTCCGGGTGTATTACCGGGGAAGGCATGTTTAAGGGAATTTGAAATACCTTCGTTTAGTATCAGTCCAAGCGGAATAATTGTATCAAGCCCGAATTCAATACCGTTTGTTTCGCAGTGAAAACTCACGCGGTCAAACGAAACACCGTATGAAGAATAAATTTGTTTTGCGAGCATGTGTATATATTCCTTAAGCGGTGTTTTGCCTATTTTCCTGCTCTGGTAAAGGCTTTCATGCACCAGCGCCATTGCTCTTACGCGGTTATGGCTCGAGTTTATTGCCTCAATCGCCTCCGGATGCTCGTACTGCGCAGCCTGCAAATTCAGCAGGCTGGATATCACCTGCAGGTTATTTTTAACCCTGTGGTGTATTTCCTTAAGCATAATTTCTTTTTCATCCAGGCTGTCTTTTAAGGCTTTATCCTGTTTTTTCTTTTCGGTTATATCCTGCTTAATAGCAATATAATGAGTACAGTTTCCTTCAGCATCCGTAATAGGACCTATGGCCGCTGCTTCCCAATATAACTCTCCATTCTTTTTCAGGTTCAAAAATTCTCCATGCCAGGTTTCTCCTTTTTCCAGTGTTTTCCAAAGGTCTTCGTATACTTCCTGTTTAGTCTGCCCTGATTGAAGTATTCTGGGATTTTTACCCATCACTTCGTCCGCAGAATAACCGGTAAGTTCCGTAAAGTACGGATTCACGTATTCAATTTCATATTTTGAATTGGTTATAACAATACTGTTGGGGCTTTGTTCTATTCCCTTTGAAAATTTCCTTATTTGCTCAAATGCCGCCGATTTTTCAATAAATTCTGATTGAATTTTACCATACAACCTGGCACGCTGCATTGCAGATGCAATTATAAAGGCAAACGGTTCCAGTTTATGAAGATCTTCATAAGTAAAAAAATCAGTCTTATAGCTTTGAACCTGCAGAACCCCTGTTACCCTGTCTTCGTATTTTAGCGGGATCATGATCGCAGCCCTGGAAACATTTTCTATTTTATCATCCATATCGCACAGTTTGCCGTCGGTATCAATAAAAAAATTGTTTGAAGAAAACTTTACGCAGGCCTCAAGGTCACTTATGATAATCGGTTTACCTGTATGAATTGTTCTCGTAATTGGTCCCTGTCCATCCGGTTTTAATTTTATCAGCGGTATGTGTGAAGTATCTACATCTTCCCCATCTATCCTGACCGCATCATATTTTATATGCTTATTGTCATCTGTAACAAGCGAAATAGTTATACCTGTAACATCAAGTATTTTTTCTATATAGCCAAAACACTTTTTATAGATCTCGCCGGTATTAACAGTGTTGTTGGCTTCCATGCTTGCTTCATAAAGCATCCTCAGGTATTCTTCAGTATTATGAATGGTTTTATCCAGTTTTTTCTCTTTGGTAATATCTTCGTTATAAGCCAGTATGGCTTCCACATTTCCTTCTTTGTCAATGATGGGCCTGGAATATACCCTTATATGTATATCGCTTCCGTCTTTTCTTTTCCTCAGGTATTCTTTTCCATCAATATAGTGTTTGGATATATTTGTGTTAATATTTTCAATAAACTTATGTTTTCTTTCTTCGGGAACAATAGGCAGCTCTTTTCCGTATACTTCATCTGCCTTCCACCCGAATATCTCTACAGAAGCTTTGTTCCATATACTTTTAATTCTGCCTTTTGTATCAAGGTCAAAAATACTCATTGGCGATGCTTCGATGATCAATTTGAGATATTCAGATTTACTATGCAGTTCTTTCTGAGTGATCTTAAAATCCGTTATATCAATTGCGCTGCCAAGTATCTCCAGCGGAAAACCGTTTTCATCCCTTCTGAAAATACAATCGTGACTTTTAAACCAGCAGTAATGCCCCTCTTTATGCTTCATTCTGTATTCAAACTCAGCAACTTCTCCGTCTTTTAGCTGCATTACTTCCGTTTGAACATATTTTACCATATTTTGTACATCATCAGGATGCATAAGGTCTCTCAGAATATTTATTTTGGGGTCCTGTATATCTTCAAGAGTGTAGCCTAGGATCCTTTCCAGCGCTTTGTTGGCATAAACCTGGTTTTTATTTTTTAGATCATATACATACACTACTACATGGCTGGAGTTTACCAAATGAGAGTTAAATTTTTCTGACTCCTCAAGCTTCAAAAGGTTCTTCATAACTTCTGTTTCATCTGCAATAAGAGTCATAACAGAAATTATTTCACCATCATTGTTAAACTCCGGAATTTTACTGTAAGTAACATATTTATCAGCATATTGAAGATTTTTAGTTAGAGTTTTTCCTGTTGAAATTACGTATTCAATACCCTCTCTTACGATTTTGGAAATTTCGGGGTCTTTGTAAATTTGCTCAGGGCTCAGACCTGTAACCTCATCAATACTTTTTACAAGAAGCATTCCGTCAAACAGTTCCCACGCTGCTTTGTTGATATATAGATACCTGCACTCTTTATCATTTCTCATCACACTGAACTCAAGATTTTCGGCAAGCGTTCTGTATTTTTCCTCATTACTGTATATCTCCCTGTTTTTTTCCTGCAGGGCAGTAAAATACTTTGCAAGAAGAAAGTATAACAATACTGATGTAATTATTACAAAAAGTAAACCTTTCAGAACATCAAGCAGGAAATCATCAGAAGAATTATCATGATTCAATTTTCCTATAAGATCAGATACAACTATCCATATTGTGCTAATCAAAAAATAAAACGCACTTATTCTGAAAGCGTGTTTTGCAGGGTTTAAAATTTGGAGATGGTTTTTATAATTCATTAAAAATTCATAAAAGTTTACCCGGTATTTCGGGAAGATACAGGTACAAATTAATAAAACACAACATTCTGCAAAATGAGGGTTATCACCGCAAAATATGATTTTTGTCTCTGCGTGGTCAATTCTTCACCAAAATGGAGTCTTTTATGTAGAGTTCCGGTTTGCGATAAATATTGCGTACAAAAAAAGACGGGCTGTTAACCCGTCTTTTGAAATTATCTGTCTGTTTAATTCTGTGTTTTACATCTTATTATTTCTGCCTTCGAGAAAATGCCGAAGACATTTTCGAAGCAAGCCTTACTACTCATTATGAGGAGGAAGGTCCCGCAAGAATCACCAAAGGTGATTCGCCGGCGGGATCTTTTTTGTCTTAATAACTACGGCCTGGCTTCAACATAATACATATCGTTGCCTTTTGAAGCAATGAATGTCATCATGCCGTCTTTCACAACAACATCTGTGTATGCTGAGTATGTATCGCCAAGTTTTTTATTATCAACATACAAAGTGTAATTATATGTATATGATCCTTTTTCTTTCATATTGCCTGCAAAGTACACAAGTTTGCCGTTCACGTATTTTAGATCGGTGATATTATCAAAAATTTTGCTTTCAGATTTATTGGTATATACAGTAAATGCATATACGTAATTTGTTTTATCTATCAGCTCACCTGCCATGTAGGCATAGTTACTTTTGCCGTCAGTTAAAATAATTGAATTGCTCTTCCAGTCAGCTGTGTTTACAGTGTTGTAAGGACCGAACTCTTCATCATCAATTATCACATAATTTTTATCAGCGATCTTTTTATCGTAATTGCCGTACTTTACGCCTATGTATGCAATTTTTCCGTTTGGCATAAATTTAGCTTCGCTGATGTAATCATATAACCCTGAGATAACTTCATTGTTGTTAACAACAAAATATTTGTTGTTCTTATCAGATGCTACAAACATCATTTCACCCTTGCTGCCAAATACCGGGTAGCTGATGGATGTATATTCCTTACCTTTTTTACCATCAACTACCAGGCTGCTGTGCCAGATGGAAGTGCCGTCTTTACCGGTTTTTTCTCCGGAGGTAATGTAGTACAGCTTTCCCTGTGGATTAAATGCAAAATTATAAATGCTGCCTTCAACTGTTTCTATCGCATCAGCTCCGCGCATCAGGGTTGAGCGGTATTTGTACTCCCCTGTTGAATCCTGGCCAACATACATCGGGCTTCCGCTGTTATCAAATTCAATCGGACCGTATATCCAGTCGAATAACTTATACTCGCTATCGCCTTTTACAACAAAAGTATTTCCTCTTGATTCATAAAACTTTCCCTGTGATTTTGCTATGTAGCATGGTTCATCCTGCTGGTTGAACTTCAGGTCATACCAGGTAATATCACTGTAATGCTTCTGTTCGGTATTGCCAATAACCAGGAACGTTTCATTGGCAAGTGAAGCAATATAATATATGCTTCCGGCTTTTGTAAATCCAACATAACCAACAGGCTCGCCTTCTGAATATCCGTCAGGAGTGTATGCAAGCCTTATTTCATCGTAAGCATTGCTTTTAGTTACCTGACCGGTTTTAGTATCATATTGAATCATATAATGCTTGCCGGCATCCTGTGCTGCATAGTATAAAACATTATCCTTCATTACCCAGCCATCTGCTATATAATCATATTCGGCAATTACTTCATTGTTTTTCAGAACAGAATACCTGTAAACCGTATCTGTGACATTTTCACTGCCAATTATATATGAATTTCCTTCTGAATCAAATACTGCATTGTAGGTCATTGCATAATTAAAAGCCTTCGAGCTGCCCTTTGGGGTGATAATTGTAAACTTGGTGCTTACAGTATCATATGCCGTATAAGCCCATCCGCCGGTTAAAGGATCATATTTGAGTGAATAAGCATCAGCGCTGCCCGCGCTTACGGGAATGCCCGTAATCAGCTTCTGATTAATTGTCTGGCTGATGAGATTTGAGCCTGAAATGAAACAAATTACTGCAAAAATCATTAAAATTGTAC
>JABFSP010000057.1 GCA_013140565.1 Ignavibacteria bacterium | reverse complement strand
GGAGACGAGAAGACTTTATTTACAAGTAAGTTACAGATTCATATTTAAAGATAAAATAACAATAAACTAATAGTCCGAAAGGACGGGAGGGCATAAATGAAGCCGACAGTTAAGTCAAAGACCGATAATCCGTTAAGTGAGCTGATAGACGATGAAACATATAATAATTTAAAGAAATATAAATTATTGGATGAAAAAGCTATCCGTGATTACAAGATCCGCCAGATGTACAAAGATATGAGAAGAGAAATGAGCGCGGGTGAAGCTATAGATAAGATACAGGAAATGTTCCCCTATCTTCAGTTCGATACAATAAGAAAGATAGTCTACCAGGTTTCAAAGAAGTAATATTTTTTTTGATAAGTTGAATTTGCAATTTTTTTGATCTAATGGCTGTTTAATTGATAAATTAATTGGAAGAACCCGATATCAAAGCCGCACAGAAAAACTCTTCGAATAGACAAAATCCATTTGATATACCAGTTAACCAGGACTTAGTTAAGGTCCTGGTTAACTTTATATACCAGGAGACAACACGCTTCGGGCTAAAAAAAGTTGTACTTGGCTTAAGCGGCGGAATTGATTCCACCGTTGCGGCATACCTCGCAGCATTAGCGCTTGGTCCCAAAAACGTGCTTGGTGTAATGATGCCTTACAAAACCTCAAGCGCAGATAGTGTTAGCGATGCCCTTTCAGTAGTAAAAGATATTAAAATTAAAAGTATGCTTTTCAATCTCACAGGCTCAGTTGATGCGCTGGCTGAAAATGATCCGGATATACTGAAGAACAAGGTTCGCTTTGGTAATATAATGGCGAGGATGAGAATGATATGTCTGTATGACCAGTCAAATGAAAAAAAGGCGCTGGTGCTTGGCACCGGGAATAAAACAGAGATACTGCTTGGTTATTCAACGCTGTATGGTGATTCCGCAAGCGCGATAAATCCGCTGGGTGACCTTTACAAAACACAGGTGTGGCAGCTCGCAGAGCTCTTGAAGTGTCCGAAACAAATTATTAAGAAGAAGCCTTCGGCTGACCTGTGGACGGGTCAGACTGATGAAGGCGAGCTTGGATTCACCTACCGCGAAGCGGATGAATTGCTTTACTATATGATTGACCAGCGATACAGCGATGAGGAATTAATTGATATCGGATTCAAGAAGGCATTCATAAAAACCCTGCGTGATAAGATAAGGTTCAACCAGTTCAAACGCGTTCCGCCCGTAATAGCAAAGGTCAGCAACCGTACAATTAATGTTGATTTCAGGTATAACAGAGATTGGGGATCTTAGCAGTTGCAGGTTACAGATTGCAGGTTGCAGGATAGTATCAGAGGCGCAGAGAATGCGTCTTTTTTTATGATTAAAATCAAATGCAGAACCCAAAGCCAGCCACTAAGACTCCAAGGCTCAAAGAAAAGCAAAAACTTTTGCACGCAATGTCGCCAAGAGCGCAAAGAGAAGCAAAAAATTTACAAATATTTTTTTTGATTAGCCCCGCCCTTTAGGGCGGTGAATAGTGAGCACACAATTTAAGGGACTTTCCTGACTTACAAAGTATTGACTTTGGAAGTAGTCCCCATTCAAAATCAAAAGTAAAAGCAAAACCCAAAGCCTGCCACAAAGTCTCTAAGGCTCAAGGAAAAACAAAAGCTAATGATGTAACGACTGCCCTCCGGGCAGTCATATAATATACTCTACTCTCCCCTACTGGTTACTCATAAAATAATCGGCTTTATCGATCCATTCATTAAGCTGCGGAGCGAGGCTTGGATTTAAATTCTTGGCTTTAGTCCAGTCATCTACAGCCTCTGAGTATTGTTTATCATAATAATATGAAATCCCCCTGTTGAGATACGCCTGCACGTAATTTTTATCGATCTTTATGGATTTGGTAAAATCCTTTATCGCATCACCCCAGTCGCCCAGCTGCATTCTGGCCAAGCCGCGTGAGTAAACCGGACCAATGAGATCTGGATATTTATTTATTATCTTGGTATAATCACTAACAGCTTTCTCATAATTTTCCATTTTGTAATTAATATCAGCCTTGTTGATAACAGGTGCAAGATATTCGGGGTCAATTTTTGAGGACTGGTTGAAATCCTTTAATGCTTCCTCATATTTTTTTTGCTGCAGGTAAGCGAGTCCGCGGAAATTTAAACATATAGGATCATTTGGTACTTTTGCCAGGAACTTGTTAAAATATTCAATTGCGCTTTCGTACTTGGTATCTTCGTATAATGATTTACCTTTGAAGAAATAATTTATTGATTCCAGCTTAACTTTATCTTTGTATTCCCCAAGATCAACGCTCAATACATCTTCTATCTTTATGGCAAAATTGAGGTTTTGACCTTCCTTCATTCCCATGGTGCTGATACCGATAAGCTCGCCTTCGGCGTTAAGTACCGCCCCCCCGCTTGAGCCGGGCGAGAGGCTAGCGCTGATTTGAATATACTCGATATCATTTTTCTTATCGTCAAACTTCCTGAAGCCGCCAACAAGCCCTTCGGTGATGGTATTCTCTAATCCCATTGGGCTGCCGATAGCGTACACTTTGTTGCCCACTTTCATGTTGGCGGAATTACCTATTTTCACCTGCGGGTAATCGCCCGCTTCAAGCTGGAGTATGAGCACATCTTTATCGATGCTCAGTCCGATAATTTCAGTGTACTTAATTTCCTTATCCTTATGTTTCAGCACAATTTTTTCATTGCCGGCATAGATATGGAAATTTGTTATGAGGATATTTTTATCCTTCAGTATCACGCCGCTGCCCTGCGAAGATTTGATGCCGTCGAAGTCATATGCCTCGACAACAACGATGGCCTCGTTGACATTAACGAATACTTCATCAGCCTGCTGGCTGAGCACCTTTGGTGCGGCAATAGAAATTACAGCTAAAATTATTATTAGTTTTATGTACTGATAGGATTTAGGCTTTTTCATTTATTTAAGGCCTCCTGTACAGGAAAAATAATATAAACCATTGGAAAATTCAATATTAATTGCGGGGTATTGGTATGTGATAATGTATTGTAGCGCTTGCCCTCCGGGCAGTCATTACAATACTTTTAAGGTTGAAGATGCCTGTTACAGCAAGCAAACATTTAGCACCGAGCTAAGCCGGTTAGGCTTTTTGCCTACCTTACTTTAAAACATCAAAGGAAGGTATTTCTGTATAAAAAGTACACCGCACCTATGTTTGGGGATAAGAGGGGGAAGAGGAAGTAGAAGTAATTAATATTTACCTACTAATATTCAATTGTATAATTTCCAAATTGGATATTCAAAGTGCATAAAATCTGGATTTAAGAAAGTTGCACCCCACCCAAAACCATGCTTTCTTAATGCATTTACAAGATTCCAACTTAGATGTATGAAACCTTTCCCTTCATTATAACATTCCTGTAATTGTTTTTCATATTTCTTATCAAATACAGAACCAATATAATGA
>JABFSP010000229.1 GCA_013140565.1 Ignavibacteria bacterium | reverse complement strand
GAAGTAAAATTCAATGGTATGATAGATTATATAAAAGGGACACTTGTAAGCAAAAAAACAGCGGGACTGATAGTTGAATCAGGCGGCATTGGCTACAGCATTAACTGTACCCTTGGAACAATTGAAAATACAGGCAGTGTTGGCGAAGAAGTGAAGATTTCGGTTCATCTGAACATTAAGGATAACCCGTTTTCTGTGACGCTTTACGGCTTCCGTGATGAAAATGAAAGGGAGTGTTTCCGGCAGATAATTTCAGTTTCAGGTATCGGACCAAAAGCTGGCCTAAGTATTCTTTCCGCAATTGGTTATAATGACCTGATCGATATGATATCAAAAGGAAACTATCATCCATTGACATCAATATCAGGGGTTGGGAAGAAAACCGCTGAAAGGCTGGCAGTTGAGCTTAAGGATAAGTTGGGTAAGATAGAATCTGAAACAATCGGTGTTAGTGTTAATGCCGGTAAACTTGGCGAGCTTGGCAAGGCATCAGAGGTCATAGGCGCGCTTATGGCGCTTGGGTACAACAGACTTGAAGCCGATAAGATGGTACGCGCAATTTCTTCGCGCAGTGATTTTATGGATATGCCGACGGAATCAGCAGTACGTGAAATTTTGAGGGGGAAGTAACTTCTATCCCTCAAATGCAGTTTTTTCTATTTCCTCAATCGGTATCGGGTAATTTCCGCTGAAGCATGCATCGCAGTAGCTTATATTTTCTCCGTGTTTATTCACACCCTGCGGCACTGAATCGTGCAGCTTTTCAAGCGATAAATACTCAACTGAATTTACATCAAGGTATTCCCTTATTTTTTCAAGGTCACGGTCACATTGATTTGCAATTAGCTCGCCCTTTGAAGGGAAATCCATACCATAATAACATGGTGAAATTATCGGCGGAGAAGTTATCCTTAAATGAATTTCCTTTGGGGCCGCTTCCTTAACAAGCTTTACAAGCTGCTTCATTGTAGTACCTCTTACAATGGAATCATCAACGATTACTACAATTCTATCCTTTAACACTGATTTAACCGTATTGAACTTAGATTTAACCTTTATTTCGCGGTTATCCTGCCCGGGCTGAATGAATGTTCTGCCGATATAATGGCTTCTTATGAGTCCGAGTTCAAGCTTAACGTATGGATTGCTCTTGATTGTCTCGGTTACATACCCAAGCGCAGCAGTGTTGCTTGAATCAGGTACGCTGATAACCACAACTTTTTTATCTTCAATGTTAGCCTTCGGCGCGGGTTTTTCGAGCGATAGATTCTTGCCAAGCTTTCTGCGGACTTTATCAACTGTATGCCCGAATATTGTTGAATCAGGTCTTGAGAAATAAATATATTCAAAAATACAGTGTTTGGTTTCCTGCCTTTTATCGATTGAATATGACTTCACTTTACCGGTTCTAATCACTTCATCATCAATCTGAATTACTTCGCCGGCTTTCAGGTCGCGGATATAATCAGCATTAATAATATCAAATGCGCATGTTTCAGAAGCGAACACGAAGCTTGAACCAAGCTTTGCCATCGAAAGCGGCCTTACAGCATACGGGTCACGAATTGCGAAGAGTTTATCATCTGTGATAAGTACAATTGAATACGCGCCTCTTATCTGCCTGGCGGCATCGAGTATCTTATCTATCATTTCCGTTTCACGGGAGCGGGCAATCAGGTGAAGGAAAATTTCACTGTCAGTTGAAGTCTGGAACAGGGTTCCTTCGTTCTGCAGCTTATCACGCAGTTCACGGGTATTGGTAAAGTTACCGTTATGTGAAAGCGCTAAATGACCTTCCTTAAAATTAACTTTGAATGGCTGAATGTTCGCGCGGCTATCGGATGCGCCCGTTGTTGAATAACGGTTATGTCCAATTGCAGCGGTACCTTTGAGCACATTAGCCAGAATGTTTTTTCCTGAAAAAACATTCAGCGCGATTCCGTGCCCTTTATGAATATTGAACCGATACTTACTATTTTCAAGTTTTTCTGATGTACAGATACCTGATGCTTCCTGTCCGCGGTGCTGCTGTGAATGCAGACCGTAATATGCCATTACGGCTGCCTGCGGGTGGTCAAAAATACCGAATATTGCGCAGTTACTATGCGGTTTATCTTCGCCGTCAAAATCTTTAGGATCAGTGTTCAGTGAATTCAGGTTAATTTTCTTATTATCCAAAATATATATTTAAATTTATTTTATTCTTATATGATTTGAAAATATCCAGCCTCTGCCCGCCTGCCAGCACTCTACCCTGTATATACCGGGTTCTTTGATATCCCATGCGGCGTTCATACCTTTTGATTCGTGTGCCGGCTTACCGTTATGAATGAGCTTAATATCGCATTCTTTGGGAACAAGTGCGCGCAGCATTACTTTTTCTCCGTTTGCACTGATCGTATCACCCATATTGCAGGTAATGCCTTTGAATTCAGCATAAAAACGGAAACCCCTTGCGTCACCATTGTAGTAATTGGCAATGAAACATTTTCCTTTTCTCAGCGCATCAAGGATTTTCGTTTTATCTTTACAGAAAGAGTCATTGCTATTCTTTACAATTGGTTCATCAATTAAAACATGCGTTCTAATTGATTTGAATAAAACCTTGTACGCAAATATCTCAACTTCAAAAAATCCTAAAACGTTCTGTTTAAGGGCGTGAGCGTCAACTCCGCCAATACCTGTTACGTGGCGGTTCATTGCAGCATCATCCCATCTTTTTAAGGTTTTGGGATTTGGCGCAATTATGGATTTAAGCGGATGGAGGAATCTATCTAACTTGTTGCCTTCATCCATACCTTCTATCCATTCGCTCATGTGATTCCACACTTCAATTCCCGTAAAATCATCGGTTTCTTCTATCCAAGGGTAGGGTGGATGCTCGGGCAAATGAGAGCGTTCTTCATCAGGGTGCGCCAGGAAGCCGATGCCGCCTTTATCCTTTATCTGCTTAACATACTCATTGGCAGAGAGTTTACAGCCAAGCTCGCCGTTAGGGAGCTCCTGGTACGAACCTATTACTTCATTAATTCCAAACGTAAGGTAGTGATTTTTATTAGCCATGTCATTCACTTCATAACCAATAATAACCATAACATTATTCAGCCATTTTTCATATCCGTCAGCAATTGGCTTCAGAGTGTTATGATCGGTCATTAAGATGAAATCCAGGTCAGAATCATGTGCCGCTTTGGCAATATCCTCAATTTTCCCCGTTCCATCTGAGTAAACAGAATGTATATGAACCGCTCCGGCGTATTCGTACATATATACTCTAAATTATTGGTTGAATTACAAAAATAGCTTTAAAAGAAATTAATATAAATGTATTATTTCATATCTATGATATGGAATATTTCAAACATACGGAAATTAAGATTTTTCATTATTTTAACTGTAATTTTGCTGACTCAATGCAGCTTAAGCCAGTTAAAAGATGAAAATGTGCTGCTAAAGTGGGG
>JABFSP010000352.1 GCA_013140565.1 Ignavibacteria bacterium | reverse complement strand
CAATTAAATTGAATCGGAGTAATTTTAGAGAATTACAAATGTAGCAAAAAATCATTAAATATTCAATTCTATTTGCAGGGAATGAGGGCAAATTATACAAGTAATTGGATATTCAGGGTTTGTATAGAAGTGTTAAAAGTAATAATTATTATAGATAGAAATCATACACATAGTTGCCCTATATCATAGTTTTTACGGAATTTACCTGCTTATTTTGTATTATCTGTAACTGTCTTTCCGAAGTTAGCGGTCTTCCGGGATAAATATATAATTAATATTCAGCCAGTTTCAGACCCATATTTAATGATATTTCTATATAAAAACTTATAAATATTTTCAGCAACAACCTATTACGGATTGACTGATATGAAAGCAAGTAGAAAAAATGGATACAGAAAAAACAAGGTTCAATACAAAACTCATACACGGCGGCGGTTACAAAGATAAGTACGGCAGCGTAAACGTTCCCATATTTCAATCATCAACATTTGAATTCGAAAGCGCAGAAGAAGGCGCAAGATGTTTCCTGGGCGAAAGCGACGGTTATATTTATACAAGGCTTGGGAACCCCACAATTAACGTGCTTGAAAAAATGGTTGCCGAGCTTGAAGGCGGATTCGGAGGCATAGGCACAAGCTCCGGAATGGGAGCAATAAATACTGTATATATGGCGCTCTTATCCAAAGGCGATCACATGATAAGCTCCGATGCGGTTTACGGACCATCAAGGGTAATAATGGAAGATCATTATTCACGCTACGGGGTTGAGTCAACTTATGTAACAACATCAGATATCAATAATATTAAAAAGGCAATTAAACCTAATACAAAAGTACTGTTTATCGAGACGCCTGCAAATCCTACAGTTGAGATTACAGATATAAAAGGATGCGCGGAAATTGCCAAAGAGCATGGCTTGATACTGGTGGTTGATAATACTTTTTCAAGCCCCTACCTGCAAAGACCCCTTGAGCTTGGCGCGGATGTTGTATTGCACTCAATGACCAAATTCATTAACGGGCATGCTGATATAGTTGGTGGAATGGTAGTTGCAAAAACCAAAGAGATGTATAAAAAGCTGCGCTCAATGATGACAGCATTAGGATGTAATTTAGATCCCCACCAGTCATACCTTGTTATCAGGGGATTGAAGACGCTTGCAATAAGGATTGACCGCGCGCAGCAGAATGCTCAGAAGATAGCGGAATATCTTGAAAAGCATCCTAAAGTTGAGTGGGTCAGATACCCCGGACTTGCTTCACATCCGCAGTATGAGCTTGCCAAAAAGCAGATGGATGGACCCGGCGCGCTTATAAGCTTCGGACTTAGGGGCGGATTTGAAGCCGGAAAAACTTTGATGAATAATGTTAAGATATCAATTCTGGCAGTATCACTCGGCGGTGTTGAATCATTAATTGAGCATCCTGCATCAATGACGCATTCAAAAGTATCAAAGGAAGATAAGCAGAAAGCCGGAATATCGGACGGGCTGGTAAGGTATTCAGCCGGCATTGAAGATATAAATGACCTCTTGTGGGATCTTGAGCAGGCGCTTGAGAAAGTAAAGTGAATTAAATGAATTGAAATTACTTTAGAATTATTATTATTTTTGCATGAAAGTGTTTGATGGGGCTGTAGCTCAGATGGTCTACGACTCTTCCCTACGGGTCTTCGACCCGAAGGATCGTAGACGAGTCGAAGACTCGTAGAGGAGAGTGCTTGAATGAAATTCTTTGTATATATTATAGAAAGCGATTTTGATGGAACTTTCTATACTGGACAAACAAATAATTTAATTGAAAGATTAAAGCGTCATAATAGTGGTAAGAACAAATCAACTAAATCAAGGATACCATATCAATTAAAGTATTTTGAAACATATGATACCAGAGCTAAGGCAATGTTGAGGGAATGGGAATTAAAGAAAAAATATAATACTGAACGAAAACGTAAACTTATTCATTTATTTAATAAAGAAAATTTAAACCAAATTTTGGGGCTGTAGCTCAGATGGGAGAGCGCTTGAATGGCATTCAAGAGGTCAGGGGTTCGATCCCCCTTAGCTCCACATTTTTAAAAGGGTTAGCATTGTATTGCTAACCCTTTTCGATTTTTATCATGATGATTCCCTTTTTGATAAAATTCTATGTTATTGATAATATTTAAATTATAAAAAAAATTATCCGGAAACACTTGCGTAGTTAAATAACTACGCTTATATTTGTAGCCAAATAACTACACAATGAATTTAAGACGAGATGTATTCCAGGCAATTGCAGACCCTACAAGAAGGGCGATCCTTCTTTTGGTTGCAGCTCAATCAATGACGGCCGGTACTATTGCCGCAAATTTCAATACCGCAAGACCCACGGTATCGAAACATCTTCACATTCTCACAGAGTGCGAACTGGTTAAACCTGAACAAAACGGAAGAGAGATATATTATCATTTGAATCCAAAAAAAATGAAAGAAATTGCTGAGTTCATTGAACCGTTCCGGAAAATGTGGGATGACAGGTTCAATAAACTTGAATCAATTATGAAAAATTATAAATCAAAAAAATAGTCTTTTATGGAAATGAAAACAAAAGTACACGCCGAAGAGGGGAAACAGGAACTGCACATCACGCGTGAATTTGACCTGCCCGTGGAATTGCTTTTTAAAGCATATGAAGAACCCGGGTTAATTGAAGAGTGGATGGGAACGAAAGTACTTAAACTTGAAAATAAAGATCATGGAGCATACAGGTTTGAAACTTCGGATACCAGCGGAAATGTTGTATTCAGTGCCAATGGTGTAATTCACGAGTTCAAGCCAAACCGGCAGATAATAAGAACATTTGAAATGGAAAATACGCCTTTCCCGGTTCAGCTCGAGTTCCTGGAGTTTGAAAAACTTACTGAAAATACCAGCAAACTTAACATTCTGATGGTCTTCAAATCCGGCGCAGATAGGGACCAATTACTGAAGCTGCCGTTTGCCAAAGGCATAAATATGGCACATGACACACTGCAGAAAATTGTAAACAAAACAAGGTAGGGTAGTATGACGAAAAGAAACAAGATCATTTACTGGATAGCAACTCTATGGCTTTCATTGGGAATGGTTTCAACAGGTATGGTTCAGTTATTGAAACAGAAAGAAGGACCTGGCGGAATTGACAGTATTACAGGTTTAGGTTACCCTGTATATTTACTTACGTTACTTGGTATCTGGAAAATGCTTTGTGTAATTGCAGTACTAATACCAAAATATCCATTGGTGAAGGAATGGGCATATGCAGGTTTTTTCTTTTTAATGTCTGGTGCAATATACTCGCATATTATCACCGGTTCTGTTATCGAAATTTTCCCTTCACTGCTTCTTTTGATACTTGCTATAATATCTTGGTATTTCAGACCGACCGGGAGAAAGCTCATTCAAAACAAACATCAAATTGTAAATTCATAATATAGAAATAGTTAATATATGAACAAAATGAACAGCAATAAAAAGAAACTGCTCCCGGAATCTGATGAACTGCTCAAAGTGCTGAAAGACCGTTTTGAGAAAAATATGGTACGCCATAAAGGATTGGTTTGGGATAAAGTGCAGTCAAAGCTTGAAGCTAATCCGGATAAGGTATTGTCACTTGGTGAAATGGAAAGAACCGGCGGCGAACCGGATGTTATTGGATTTGATAAAAAGTCAGGAGGGTATGTATTTTGCGACTTTTCGGAGGAGAGTCCTGCCGGACGCAGAAGTTTGTGTTATGACCGTGATGCCCTGAACGCAAGGAAAGAGCATAAGCCAAAAAACAGCGCGATGGATCTTGCAGCTGAAATGGGAATTGAAATCCTGACAGAAGAGCAGTATCGTGAGCTGCAGGAGCTTGGTGAGTTTGACCTGAAGACATCAAGCTGGATACAAACTCCCACTGAAATAAGGAAACTTGGAGGTGCCCTGTTTTGTGACCGGCGCTATAATACTATATTTGTATATCATAACGGGGTGGAGTCATATTATGCTGCAAGAGGCTTCCGAGGTTTACTCAAAGTTTAAAAAATAACAACAGCACATGAAAAAAAGCAAAACAAATCCGAAAGTTGACTGGTATTTTAGCAAGTCCCGTAAATGGCAAGAAGAAATAAACATATTAAGAGATGTCATTCTAAGCAGCGGACTCAACGAAGAACTGAAATGGGGATGCCCCTGTTACACGCTTGACGACAGGAATATTGTATTGATACATGTATTCAAGGAATACTGCGCCGTTTTATTCTTTAAAGGGGCACTTCTGAAAGATCAGGAAAATATTCTTGTACAGCAAACAAAGAATGTTCAATCAGGCCGCCAAATGCGTTTTATCAGTCTTGCTGAAGTAAAAGAGCTTAAACCTGTACTTAAAGCCTATATCAGTGAGGCAGTAACGGCCGAAAAAGCGGGATTGAAAGTAGAATTCAAAAAAACTGCTGAGTATGATATACCAGAAGAATTTCAAATAAGACTTGATGAAGACGCTGCGCTGAAAAAAGCTTTTTACGCATTAACACCAGGCAGGCAGCGTGGTTACCTGCTTTACTTTTCTGCGGCCAAACAATCCAAAACCCGTGAAGCAAGGGTAGAAAAGTATGTAAATCACATTCTCAAAGGAAAAGGTATGGATGATAAGTAAACTTTTGTTCTCAGAAAGAAAACATTTTGAAAGAGAAATCCGGTTTTAATAAACTAAGATTATAATTTTCAGGATAATGATACGAATTTAAAGTGTCTTATACCCTAACAATCATCCAGTTCCAGCAGCAGTTCTTCGATCTTCATTTTCACTACCCTGATCTTATCTTTGTTTCCTTCAGCTTTTAGTTCACGGAGCTCTTTATCCAGATCTTCAAGCTCTTTTTCTATTTTTTCAGTTTTGCTGATACTTACTGCTTCTCTGTTTGGCATGTTGTTTTCTTGTTTTAGTATGTCAACAAAAGGCAAAATAATAGTTATACATATCCTTTCCTGGTTTTACAAATATATTATTTTTCCTTACCTGAAACCTTACCGCATCATCTTAAAAGGTATTCCGGCAGTTAGAAATGAGTATCACATTAATATTGCATCAATTAAATTTGTAATATGAAGGCAATATGTTTGAGTGATATTCACGGGAACGACGTAAAATACAGGAAACTTTGCAGTTACATTAAACAAAATCTGCCGGAAGCGGTTTTTATTGCAGGTGACGTACTGCCGAATTATTATATAACCGACCCTAAAGATTTTATAGATGATACATTAAAACCTTTACTTTCTGAACTAAAAGATGAAATTGGAGAGGAATATCCTGATATTTTTTTAATAACCGGAAACGATGATGCAGCAGTAAGCTGCGAACACTTTGGGTATCTGGAATTAAAAGGTCTGATACATTTTTCAAATAAAATGGTGATCAACCAGCCCGGTTATACAGTTTTAGGATATCCTTACGTTCCACCAACCCCTTTTTTGCTTAAGGATTGGGAGAAATATGACATATCACGATATTTGCCAAGGGATACTGTTTCACCGGAAGACGGCATCAGGACTGTTGAGGTACCCGCAAATATTAAAAAGTACACCACAATAAAAGATGACCTTGATGAACTATCAGAAGACGTAGCGGATTTCAGCAAAACAATATGCCTTTTCCATTCACCCCCTGTAGAAACCAACCTTGATAAGATTTACGGAAATGGTATTAATGGGGATAAAGAAATACTGAGTGTCGGGAGTTATGCCATCAGGAAATTTATTGAGAAAAATCAGCCCCTGGTTACTATCCACGGGCATATACATGAATCAACAGATATTACAGGTAATTGGCAGGATAGGATTGGGAAGACGTTTTGCTTCAATGCAGCTAATTCAGGCAGCGAGCTTGCTTTGATTCAGTTTGATACGGAGAATCCAGGGAATGCTGTTAGGGTTCTGATTTGAGGATGATATAATTCATCCGATGACTATAGAGTCATCGGATGAATAAGTACTTACTTACCAATCTTAAGTTGCTTAGCCGGATCAGTTATTGCACCAATTTTGCTTGCAAAGCTGGTACGTTTTTCAATATCTTCATCGGTAACATAATGTATATCAAGCAGTCCCTCAGAAGTGTAGCCGGTTTTGAGATAATTAAGTTCGCTTAAACACTGGCTCCACCCGTCAAACCACAAATTCAGCATTTCAATATCAGCGTTTTCTTCAATGTGTATCAGCAGATCAATATCACTTGCCGGTCCCGCATTTGCATTTTTTGAGCTGCCGAAAATGTAAAAGTTCTTTACCCCGAACTTTTCTGCGGGAATAAGCTCAGCCATTCTTTCTGCCATTTTATACCGCCACTGCCAGTAATTGCTCGGCTGCCACTCAACATACTCGCTGGTATCCAGCGAAGTGACCTTTGAAGCTTTCGGTTCATCAAGGAAAGCTATAGCTTCTTCAAGCTCTGCATTGATAAGTACCCTCAGTATCTGTCCATCTGCAGCGTGTGTTACATCAATTACTTTAATGGTATCGCCAAGATGTTTGTACTCAGGCGCAAGGTGTTCAAGCATATTCTCCGATTTACGGAAGAAGGGCTCGTTAAAGATAACGTCCTCAGCATCAGGGTACAATGGCAGGTATCTTATTGATGCTTCCACCAGATCCTGGAAAAAGTGCGTGCCAAAAGATAGATCAGGGGTATAATTGCCAACCTGTTTTGCAATTTCAATGAGCATTGAAGTATTGTTGATATCGGAATAAGTAACATTTACCCCAAGCTTTATATCACCGCGGCTGCCCCACCTGCCGGGACCCATTAATATGAACCTGCGTTTTGGGAGAATTTTATTCAGTTTTCCCACTGCTCTGCCAATTTCCACGAGTTCTTCTCTTGAGCCAACATTATAATAGCTTTGCGGATCAACATAAACTATATGTGAAATTTCTGGCACCTTACCGTTAGAAACGTACTTATTAGCTGTGAATACCACTTTTTTTCTCGGTATATCCCTTGGTATCGGGTCAGGCTGAATTTCTTTTGATTTTGTCTGCGAGCGGCATTGCAATATATAAAATTCCGTGCCGTTGGATGCAAACTCTATATCAACCGGGCAGCGCATTCCTTCCTGCAGTGTATCAAGCAGAAATTTTATCTGTGGAACAAAATTGTTATCTGTTATAAGTCCCTCAAATGTTATTATCAGATCATCGGTTTCATAATCAGCTCCTAAACCCATAGGCTGGGTGATATGGTTATCTTTAATAATTGATACCATACTCTTTAGTGCGGGATATTTATTGCCGGTTTCCTTTATTATCGAGCTTACTTTATGCGTTTCAAATTCATTGGTACTTAAATCTATAAGATCAATATGCTGGGGAGTATATTTTATCTTTTCCATAAAAGATACATTTACCCTGAGGTTAGGCTGACCAGGTGCAAGCAATATGGGATAATCATCGCCAAGCCTATCAACAGCGCGGGTACCAAGTCCGGGTACAAGCCGGATAAGGCCATCTTCGCGTTTTATGCGGGGAGACCAGCGGAACTCATTGTTGCTGAATGCAACGCCTGCATAAGCAGGCATAAAATATTTGCCTATTTTTGTGCCAACAACTTCCTGTATCATAATACCCATTTCCTCATGAAAATCAAGCAGGTTCCTTTCTGCGCGGTATTCAATTGGGTCGGGTCCGAATGTGGAAGCGTAAACTTCAGATATAGCGTCTAAAAGAGCCGATAACCGTTCATTTTTTGTCCCCTGGTTCGCAATAAAGAGACTCTTATATTTCCCCGAAAATGCCGCGCCAAACTGGTCTTCCAGAAGACTTGAGCTTCTAACCACAAGCGGGCAGTCTCCAAAATCATCAAGAGCTACAGATACACCATTAATGAATTCTGAAGTAAAATCAGAGTTCTTGAATATTTGTACTATGTGCGGGTATTCTCTTCTTATTTCTTCAATATCTTTGTATTTCTGTTCTATTACTTCCTCAAGCTCATTGTAATGAAGGAAATGCATAATACCGTCAGAGGGAATGAACCATGTTTTGGGAATTTTAATATTTTTGAATCTATCAGATGTCTTTGCTTTCTTGGCGATTATCTTGGATGCTAAGAACATACCCGCGGATTTACCGCCAAGTTTTCCGTAACTCTTTGATGGAAGGATTATTCTATCGGTAAGGTCATAAAAATCATTTATGTCAACAAATTCTTTTGCAATGGAAATGAATTCAGTCTGGTCCGTGAAGAATCTGCGGATAAGGGATACTTTTAAACCTTTTTCAATTGAAGGGGATAGCTCTCCGTTCGAAAGAAGCGGGTAGTATTTCCTAAGCGCTTCAGAAATTTCATTGAGCGAAGTTTCCATTGTTTCAACCGCCTTGACCAGTCCGCTGCATTTATCTTCATATATCCATTTTTGGAGTTTTGCAAGAATTTCATCATCCCTTAAATTTTCATCTGCTAAACGTATAACTGACTGTACGAAAGCGGCATTATCGAGTGATTTCTTTTTAAGGGGCTTGTTATCATCAAATACAGTATCACCATCATCATCAACTTTTGATTTCTGCTCAATGCCTGCATCCTTCAGCAGCTTTTGCGCTTCTTTATTTTCCTGCCAGCATAAGTTATGCAGCAGTTTGCGGATAATTGTGTTAAAAAGAGGCTTATCGGTTTTGTAGAGCATATCAAGCACTACCTGCCATTTATGCTTTAAGTTACCGGATGATACATCCCTGATTTCCTGGAGTTCAGAAATGAACGCGAATGTATCCTTATGCAGTATAAAATGGCTTAGACGCTCGGCAATAGTGTTAAGTAATTTTCTTTCTTCTTTTAGGAACGGGCCCTCATCATGATCTCTTACCGGTTTGACATAATAGACTGAAATATGTCCCACGATCTCATCATTTACTTTAATATCAGCCCGCTGAAACCATATGCTTT
Organism: Ignavibacteria bacterium; assembly: GCA_013140565.1. Lineage (GTDB taxonomy): Bacteria > Bacteroidota > Ignavibacteria > Tepidaquicellales > OLB5 > OLB5. Next base: position 3,775 of record JABFSP010000352.1, on the reverse strand, counting down.
CTGAAAAATGTTCAGTTGTGTAAGTGTTTCCTTTATATTCAAGCTTTACACGTGTAATATCAGGGTACTGCCACCCGGGCGGGATAGCATCAACTACCAGGCTGAATGCTTCATCAAGAGAAATATCAGAATGATTGAGGGTATCTTCAATTTTATACAGGCAGTTAAGCTCTTTGGCTCTTTCTTCAAGCTCTCTTACAAGATGTTCAATAGGCTGTGTTTTTTCGCTCATAATATAATAAGTGCTCCGGTTTGAAGAAAATATCTTTTAGGAATTTAATTGAAAATCATATAAAAAAATATAGCCGGGTTTAAGCCCCGGCTATTGTAAATTCATTGCTTAGTTTAATTTTACAGCCAGCCTCTATCCTTACATGCGTGTGCAACCTTGGAAATAGAAATTACATAAGCTGCATCTCTCATATACAGTTTATTCTTAACTGCTGTATCGTAAACAGCGTTAAAAGCAGCTGACATGATGTTATCAAGTTTTGTAAGTACTTCTTCTTTTGTCCAGAAGTAATTCATGTTAGACTGAACCTGTTCAAAATAACTGCATGTAACGCCGCCTGCATTGGCAAGAAAATCAGGGATAACGAATATATCCTTCTTCTGGAATACCTTGTCGGCTTCCGGTGTAGTTGGTCCGTTTGCGCCTTCAGCAACTATTTTAACTGTATCAGCAATCTTAACTGCATTATCTCCGCGTACCTGGTTTTCAAGAGCTGCAGGAATAAGAATATCAACTTTCTGCTCTATCCAAACATCACCCGGCAGAATTTCATAGCCTAATTTTTTCGCTTCGGTCTTATCAATACCGCCGAATTTATCGGTTATCTTCATCAGTTCATCAAAGCTGATACCGGAATCTCTTTTAAATGTGTATGATGTCTGGTCTTTTTGGTCCCAGCAGGATACACAAATTGCTTTTCCGCCAAGCTGTATATACAGCTGAAGCGCGTATTGTGAAACATTTCCAAAGCCCTGGAAAGCGGCAGTAGTTTCTTCTATCTTTATACCTTTTTTCTTGCATGCTTCGCGCAGTGTATATATAACACCGTAACCGGTAGCTTCTGTTCTGCCAAGCGAGCCGCCCATACCAACAGGTTTACCTGTTATAAAGCCAGGGTGCTTTCCGCCGTGGATAACTTCAAATTCATCAAGCATCCATAACATGTGCTGAGCGTTCGTCATTACGTCCGGTGCGGGTACGTCGTTTATCGGTCCAACGTTCTTTGCAAGCTGTCTAACCCATCCGCGGCATATCTGTTCCTGCTCACGCATGCTTAAATTATGCGGGTCACAAATAACTCCGCCTTTTCCGCCGCCTAAAGGAATACCAACAACTGCGCATTTCCATGTCATCCACATTGCAAGCGCGCGAACTGTATCAATAGTTTCCATCGGGTGAAATCTTATTCCGCCTTTTGAAGGACCGAATGCATCGTTATGCTGAACACGGAATCCCTTGAATATTTTTGTGGTACCATCATCCATTTTAACCGGAATTGAAAAGTGATATTCGCGTAATGGTTCTCTTAAAAGCTGTCTTGTTGATTCATCGAGTGTTAAAATATCCGCTACTTTATCGAACTGTGCCTGTGCCATCTGATAGGCGTTAAAATTTTTGTCGCTCATTTTATGACCTCTGTATCTTTATTTTAGATATCTATTAAATTTTAAAAACTAAATATATGTTTATTATGGGTTAAACTTTTTGACTCTATACAAATATCATACTTTTTTTATTAAAAAAAATTGATATAAATCATACATATTCAATTTTATACTTTTTAATTTTAAGTGAAAATAAGGATGAAAATGAGTCAAATCCGCATGATAAAAATTAAACATTTAACTGAATGTTTTGGTTAAAAGCAGCCGTTTATTTTCTGCGCAATTTTTGTATGTGCTGCATTTTTTTAATCATTTAATACAAGTTTATGCTTTATTGCGTAATGTGTAATATCAACATTTGATTTGAGATTCATCTTTTCAAGTATCCTTGAGCGATATGTACTGATAGTCTTTACGCTCAGCGAGAACTTTTCTGCGATCTGGGTCAGTGAATTTCCGGATGCAAGCAGACATAATACCTGGAACTCTCTTTCGGAAAGGTCTTCATGTGGCTGCTTATTGCTATCCTTCTTAACGGAAAATATCAGTGTTTCCGCAAGAGTACTGCTGATATATTTACCACCGGCAACAACTTTCTTTATAGCTCTTATCAATTCACCGGGAACGCTGTCTTTATTCAGGTAACCATCTGCGCCTGTTTTAATGGCTCTTATTGCAATTTCTTCTTCAGGATGCATTGATAAGATAAGTATTTTGAGATCCGGCTTTAGCTGTCTTATTTCAATAATACAATCAAGCCCGCTTTTCCCCGGCATCGTGATATCAAGTATCAGAAGATCCCACTTTTGTTTATCAAGCAGCGCAAAAATTTCTTCACTGTTTGATGCTTCCCCCAGTACCTGCATATCGGTTTCATCTGAGAGAATTTGTTTGATTCCGCGTCTTACTACGGAATGGTCATCGGCAATTAATATATTTATCATATGAATTTATTCATCATCTTAATTTATCGGAACCATAAGTTTGATCTCTGTTCCGTGGTTTTCAGTGGTCTTAATTTCAAGGCTGCCGTTAATCATCTCAGCCCTTTCCTGCATACTGATAAGACCCAGGGTCTTGGTTTCGTTTAACTTATTTTTCAGGTTGAAACCCTTCCCGTTATCTCTTATTTTCAGGATCAAAAAATTTCTTTCTATATTAATATCAGTATATACAATGGTGCATTTTGAGTGGCGCGCAATATTTGTAAGCGCCTCCTGGCATATCCTGTAAACTGTTATAGAACCTGTACTGTCAAGTTTCGCGGTCGCCTCAGGCATGTTCAATTCGGTTTCTATTTTTGTCCGGTTTTTAAAGTCTTTCAGCAGACTTTCAATTGCAGGTAAAATACCCAGCTGGTCAAGGAGCCTTGGTCTGAGATCTGATGATATTTTTCTGACTGTTCCAATAGTATTTTCAACAATTTTTGATATCTCATACATTCTTTCAACAACATCCGGATTATCAGAGTGTTTTTTACTTACCCAGTTGACTTCCAGGTTAATTGCCGTCAGTGATTGTCCAAGTTCATCGTGTATTTCTCTGGCAATCTGTACATTCTGATCTTCTTTTATTGTTTCAATTTTTTTGTATAACTCCCTTAACTGGCTGCTTTTTTGCAGAAGTTCAGCCTTGGATTTTTCATGTTCGCTGATCTCATTGAGCAGCTCAGATGTTCTCTGGATTATGACATTTTCCTGATTATCTTTAAGTATTTTTAGTTTTGATATCAGGATAGTTACAATTATAAAAAAACCAAACCTTACAATAGTGCTCCAGAAGTGCAGCGCGTAATTGGTAATTTCACTTAACGAGTTTGTATCAAAGTAAAACCATATGAACGCGCAGATCAATGAAAACGCGATTCCGAAATATTTGCTGGTATTCCAGGTAATAAATGTGATTGGGATAAGGTAGAAAATTGAAAATGACACATCTTTTGTGGTATAAAAGTCAGTAAGTGCAACTGCGACAATTAAAAACAAACCAAATAGAAGTTTGGTAAACGTTCCCGCTTTATTTAAGTATGATCGAATCAAACGTCTATTTACCCTGTAGCACAGTTAATTAAAATATATTATAAACTTATAATAATATACAATCTGGAAGTTAAAAAAACATGATATTATGTAAGGTGTATCTAACGTAAATTATTACG
>JABFSP010000240.1 GCA_013140565.1 Ignavibacteria bacterium | reverse complement strand
GTATACGCCTTGTTAGATAAGAGCGAAGAACGAAGGAAAAGCAGGAGGGTATTTTATTTACTTACACTTACAAATTAAACTTCAGGTAAAATTAACTCAATTGAGTAAATCGGTTTAAATATGTATTTTTGTAATTACAATCAAAAAGTAATCAATAAATCATATATATTTTCCCAAAACCAGGGAAACAGGATAAACAAATGGCAAAAAGTGAATTTGATGTAGTTGTACTTGGCGGCGGTGTTGGCGGATATTCAGCAGCAATACGCGCTGCGCAGCTTGGATTAAAAACCGCGCTTGTGGAAACAGCAAAGCTTGGCGGAATTTGTCTCAATTGGGGATGTATTCCTTCCAAATCTCTGCTTAAAGCGGCTGAAGTTATGCATATGATGAAAAAGTCTAAAGAATTTGGTATAACTGTAAGCGGTGTTGAATTTGATTTTGCCGCAGTTGTAAAACGCTCCAGGGATGTTGCCGATAAATCAGAAAAAGGCGTACAGTACCTTATGAAGAAAAATAAAATTACAAATATTTCAGGTTATGGTAAATTAAAAAAACATGCCGGCGGCACTTTGGTTGAAGTCTATAATGACGGCAAGGTAACCGAAGAGCTTGTTGCAAAACATACAATTGTTGCAACCGGTTCAAGAGCCCGCGCTTTCCCCGGGATGAACGTTGACGGCAAACGGGTACTTTCATTTATGGAAGGTATTGTTCTTGATAAACTGCCGGAGAGCGTTACAATAATTGGCGCCGGCGCTATTGGAATGGAATTCGCATACTTCTGGAATGCGTTTGGCGCAAAAGTTACTGTTGTTGAAATGCTTGACCAGCCGTTGCCAATGGAAGATAAGGAAATGAGCGATGTTGTTGGCAGAGAATACCGGAAGATGGGAATTAATGTTATGACATCCACAAAAGTGGAAAGCATTACAGTTGAAAAGACCGCGCCAAACAGCAAGACAGAAAAAGTTATTACAAAAGTAAGTGGGAAAAATAACGCTGAAATTGAAAGTGATATTGCGTTGGTTGCAGTAGGATTTGCGGGTAATGTTGAAGGATTTGGTTTGGAAGAGCTTGGCGTTCAGCTTGAAAAAGGGTTTATTAAGGTTGATAGTAACTACAAAACAAATGTTGCTGGTATTTACGCCATTGGTGATGTAAACGGTCCGCCGTGGCTTGCGCATGTTGCCGCAACCGAAGGTATTAACTGCGTTGAAAAAATTGCGGGTCACCATGTGCCCGATGTTGATTACAACTGCATTCCGGCAGTTACTTTCTGCCAGCCGCAGGTTGCATCAGTTGGTATGACTGAGAAGAAAGCGAAAGAACTTGGTTATGAAGTTAAAGTAGGTAAGTTCCCGTTTTCAGCCAGCGGAAAAGCAAGGGCAGTTGGTGAAACTGCGGGTTTGGTTAAGTTGATATTTGATGCTAAATATGGTGAACTGCTTGGAGCGCACATATGCGGGAACGAGGCTAGTGAGTTGATTGCGGAAGTAACACTTGGCAAAGCCATGGAAGCGACTTTTGAGTCATTTGTAAGGACTGTGCATGCACATCCGACTTTGGCGGAAGCTACAATGGAAGCTGCGGGCGATGCATACGGTGAAGCGATCAATATATAAGGTTTCATCCCGCGGCGGCGGGACCGGCAAAAATCGCCGGAGTTACAGGTTGCAAGTGGAATATGATAATACGAAATATCTAAATAATAAAATCTGAGCTAAAGATCGATTGATGAGATCCTTCGCTTCGCTCAGGATAAAAGGGAGCATAAAATGGCATTAAAAGTCGGAGATAAAGCACCGGAATTCACATTACCATCATTTACACCATCTGCTGATCTTGAGCAGATATCATTAAACAACTATAAAGGAAAGAACGTAGTATTATTATTCTTTCCGCAGGCGTTCACAGGCGTTTGCACAACTGAGATCTGCACCATGAATGACGGCCTCAGCGCATACCAGGGTATGAATGCTGAAATGCTTGGTATCAGTGTTGATGGTACATTTGTACAAAAAGCATTTGCTGAAAAGAACGGAATTAAAATTCCGCTCTTAAGTGATTTTAATAAGCAGGTTATCAGGCTGTATGATGTTGTTCAGCCGGAATTCGCCCACGGTCAGAAAGAAACCGCTCAGAGAGCAGTTTTCCTTATTGATAAAGATGGCGTGATCAAATATGTAGAAGTTACAGAAAATCCGGGTGTGCAGGTTAATTTTGATGCACTAAAGAACGCTGCTGCAGGGTTGTAGAAATCTTTTTTGCGAGCGAACGAAGTGAGCGCCGCAATCTTGTTAATCATTGAGATTGCTTCCTTACTCCCGCAAATGAATCTAAAATTCTAAACTAATTTCTAACAAGGGGCAGTTGCCCCTTGTTGTTTAAAGGAGAATATTATGCTTAAAGCTGGAGATAAAGCGCCGGAGTTCAGCCTGGTGGCTGATAGCGGTGAGAAAATTTCGCTGAAAGATTTCAGGGGCAAAAAAGTTGTGCTTTACTTTTATCCAAAGGATATGACAAGCGGCTGTACACAGGAAGCGTGTGACTTTCGTGATAATATCAAAAAGATAGAAAAGAAAAATGCTGTAGTAATTGGTGTATCACCTGATGATACCAAAAGCCACAACAAGTTCAAGGATAAATATGAATTGCCTTTCACCCTGCTGAGTGATGAGACAAAAACTATGCTTAATGATTACGGTGTGTGGCAGGAAAAAAGTATGTATGGCAGAAAGTATATGGGAGTTGTAAGAACTACTTTCATTATTGATGAAAAAGGTAAGATCGAAAAGATTTATGAAAAGGTAAAAGTTCCCGGACATATTGAAGATATACTGCAGCAATTGTAGTTGTTATTAGAGCAGTGTAGGTGTTATATTGCATCCATTCCGCAACAATAAATAAAAAATACTTAAATGAAAAACAACAACGTATTGGCAGTTGTGATGTTGGTTCTGGTTTTTGCTGTGAGCGCTGTAATTCCGGCGTGTAACGTGTCAACAGCAAATCTTTCTGACGTTAAGCTTTGCACAGAAAAGAACAGCAGCAATGTATGTGATGCATCTGCATCAACATTTCCCGCGTCAACGCCTGTGATATACTGCTCAGCTAACTTAAAGAATGCTCCAACAGGCACAAAGGTTACATTTGAATGGAAACACGGCAGCGAGAGTCTTGGCAAGGCTGATGTGGAAACATCATCAGGTACGGTTGTTTCAAATTTCACAACCGGAGGGGCTGTTGAACCCGGAAGTTATTCAGTTACGGTAAAGATTAACACCGATAACGCAACACCCATAACAAAAGAATTTACAATAGAGTAACAACTCTTTAAAGTTCATAAAGTATTATCTAAAGCCATTCAAATGAATGGCTTTTTTTATTGGAAATTTTTATATTTTTCAATAAATATCAAACCATTATCTTTGCCGATACATCTAAACTACAACAACTATGGCTGGTAC